>JBEIDZ010000064.1:0-10270 GCA_040383215.1 Paracoccaceae bacterium
CACCCCCCCCTCACTCCGCCCGCAGGCTCTCGAGCAAGCTCACCGACGCAAAACCGTCCGGCACCAGTCCCCGCGCCCGCTGATAGCCCCGGACCGCCGCAACCGTGAGCGGCCCCACCCTTGCATCGATCCCGCGCGTGTCGAACCCCGCCGCGGTCAGCCGCTCCTGCAGCTCGATCCTCTCGTCAAAGCTCAGCGCGCGTTCCCCGCGCGGCCAGCTGTCGGAGAGTGGCGGACCGCCGCGCAGCCGGTCGGCGAGATGGCCGACCGCCACGACATAGGCATCAGCGGTGTTGTAGGTCTCGAGCACGGCGAAGTTGCGGAAGATCATGAAGGCCACACCCCGGTACCCGCCGGGCAGAAGGATCCTGGCGACGCCATGATCCGGCACGATCGTGCCGTCCTCCGCCCGCACGCCAAGGTCTGCCCAATAGGCCGGGCTCTGCCGGTTGGTGTCGCGGGCGAGCGTGTAGTCGAAATCCGCAGGCAGCCGCACCTCCACCCCCCAGGGTTGGCCCGTGACCCAGCCATTGGCCGCGAGATAGGCCGCCGTCGAGGCCAGCGCATCGGCGGGATCGTCCGACCAGACATCGCGCCGGCCGTCGCCGCGCAGGTCCACCCCTTGGGCGACCAGCGATCCGGGCATGAACTGGGTATGCCCCATGGCACCCGCCCAGCTGCCCTTCAGCGCATCGGGCGCGACCTCGCCACGGTCCAGAAAACCCAGCGCCGCCAGAAGCTCGGCCTCGAAGAATGTGCCGCGCCGCCCCTCATGGGCCAGCGTGGCCAGCGCCGAAAGCGTCGGCACATCGCCGCGCACCGCGCCATAGGAGGATTCGAGCCCCCAGATCGCCGCGAGGATATGGCGGTCCACGCCGAAGCGGGTCTCGATTTCGGCCAGCAGTGCGGCATGATCGGCCAAAGCCCGGCGGCCCGCCGCGATGCGGTCCTCCGACACGGCCCGGTCGAGATAATCCCAGACGGTGCGGGTGAATTCGAACTGGTTGCGGTCGCGGTCGACCACCTCGGGCAGCCAGACGATGCCGGGCAGCGCGGCGTCGAGCGTGCCGGCCCCGATCCCGGCCGCGAGCGCGCGGTCGCGGAAGCCGGCCAGCCAGACGGAGAAATCGGCCGGCGCCTCGGCCCGGGCGGGCGGCACAGAGACAAGGGCCAGGGCCATCGCGGCAGCGCGGATCAGGGCAGGCAGACGCATGGGCGCAAGCCTAGCGGCAGGGCGCGCGGCAGGAAAGGCTCAGGCGAACCAGGCGGCAAGGATGCGGGCATAGATCGCCTTCAGCCGGTCGATCTGCGCGATTTCGACCCTTTCGTCGGCCTGATGCATGGTCGGGCCGGCAAGGCCGAATTCCACGACCGGGCAATGTGCCCGCACAAAGCGCGCATCCGACGTCCCCCCCGAGGTCGACAGCGCCGGGCTGAGCCCCGTCTCGGCCATGACCGCTTCGGCCACCAGTGCCGACAGGGCCCCGGGCGGGGTCAGGAAGCTTTCGCCCGAAATGCGCACCCCGACCTCGGCCGCAACGCCGAAGGCGGCCGCGACCGCCGCCGCCTCGGCTTCGAGCCAGGCGGTGAGCGAGGCGCCGGAATGGCAATCGTTGAAGCGGATGTTGAGCACGGCGCGCGCCGCGGCGGGGATCACGTTCGTCGCCGGGTTGCCGGTATCGACGCTGACGATGGCAAGCGTCGAGGGGTCGAAATGCGCGCTGCCATCATCCAGCCTGTGCGCGGCCAGCCGGTCGAGCAGGCGCACGAGCGCGGTGAGCGGATTGCGCGCCCGTTCGGGATAGGCGGAATGACCCTGCCGCCCGGTCACCGTGATCCGCGCGGTGAGCGAACCGCGCCGGCCGATCTTCATCGCCTCGCCCAGGACCGCGGGGCAGGTCGGCTCGCCGACAAGGCAGACGCTCATCGCCTCGCCCTCGGCTGCCATCCAGTCGAGCAGCGCGCGGGTGCCGTCCGTCGCCTCGCCCTCTTCGTCGCCGGTGATGGCCAGGATGATGGCGCCGTCCTCGGGAACCCGTCCGGCCATGTCGATTGCGGCGGCGGCAAAGGCGGCGAGGCCCGACTTCATGTCGGCGGCGCCGCGGCCGTACAGCCAGCCGTCGCGGACCTCGGCACCAAAGGGATCGGCGGTCCAGCCCGCCGCGTCACCCGGCGGGACGACATCGGTATGGCCGTTGAAGCCGAAGCTGCGCGGCGCGCCCTTGCGCCCCTTGCGGGCAAAGAGGTTCGGCGTGCCGTTGCGGTCGACCCGGGCGCAGAAGAACCCCGCCGCCGACAGCCGGTCCTGCAGAAGCACGAGCGCTCCGCCCTCGGCCGGGGTGACCGAGGGGCAGCGGATCAGCGCGGCGGTCAGTTCGACAGGATCGGTGGGCATTGCCTCAGTCCCAGAAGGGGGTCATCTGCGCGACGATGACGGAATTCTCGGCCAAGGCGCGGTCCATCAGCGCCCGTTCGGCGGCATCGATGTCATGGCCCTCGGCCAGTCGTTCGGCCAGCGTGCCATAGCCCGAGACATCGAGCGGCGCGAGATCGGCCTGTTTGAGGATCGCAACCGTCTCGCGCACGGCCTCGGCCTCGTCCACGCCGGCGGCATAGACCATGAGCGCGGCCCCGGTCGCGCCCTTGGGCAGGCCGTCGCCAGCCTTTCGGCCGACCTCGACAAGCAGGGTGTAGACCTCCTGGGGGCGTTTCTCGCGCGACTCTGGCATCGGGCGTCTCCTCGGGCGTTTCCCTCGGGCCCGGCGGGGGCCTTTGTCAAGGGCCGGGGCAACCAAGGCCGGACAGGCCCCCGCATCCCCGGGACCGGAGTGACACTGCGAGGGGCCGGCGGGATGAGGGATTGAGATGTTATAACAGTACTAATATCTTCATCCCGCATAGATTCAGGCGGAGGCTGACCATGCCGCAACGACTTCCTGTGACCGTGCTGTCGGGGTTTCTTGGCGCGGGCAAGACGACGCTTCTCAACCATGTCCTGAACGACCGCGCCGGGCGGCGGGTCGCGGTCATCGTCAACGACATGGCCGAGGTCAATATCGATGCCGACCTGATCCGCGCCGGGGGCGGGCTGAGCCGGACCGAGGAGAAGCTGGTCGAAATGTCCAACGGCTGCATCTGCTGCACCTTGCGCGACGACCTGCTGACCGAGGTGCGCCGGCTGGCCGAGAGCGGGCGCTTTGACTATCTACTGATCGAATCGACCGGCATTGCCGAGCCGCTGCCAATTGCCGCGACGTTCGACTTTCGCGATGCAGAGGGGCTGAGCCTGTCCGATGTCGCCCGGCTCGACACGATGGTGACGGTGGTCGATGCAACGACCCTGCCGGCCGATTTCGCCAGCAGCGAGGCCTTGCGCGACCGCGGCGCAACCGCCGAGGCGGGCGATGACCGCAGGATTGTCGATCTTCTGGTCGAACAGATCGAATTTGCCGATGTCGTGGTGCTGAACAAGGTAACCGATGCCGGGCCCGCGCAGCGCGATGCGGCGATCCAGATCATCCGCGCGCTCAACCCCGCTGCGCGGTTGATCACCGCCGATCAGGCCCGCGTGCCAGCGGCCGAGATCATGGGCACCGGCCTGTTCGACATTGACCGCGCGCAAAATCATCCGCTCTGGGCGCAGGAGCTTTACGGCCATGCCGGCCATCCGCCCGAGACCGAGGCCTACGGGATTTCATCGTTTGTCTATCGGGCGCGGCCGCCCTTCGACCCGGGCGCGCTTCATGCCGTGCTGGGCGGCCCCTTGCCCGGCGTGATCCGCGCCAAGGGGCATTTCTGGCTGGCGACACGCCCCGACTGGGTGGGGGAATACTCACTCGCAGGGGAGCTGTCGACCATGCGACCGCTGGGCACCTGGTGGGCGGCCGTGCCGCCGGCCCGCCGCCCCCGCGATGCCGAGGCGCAGGCCTATCTGGGGCGGCAGTGGCAGGAGCCCTGGGGCGACCGCCGGCAGGAGATCGTCTTCATCGGCAGCACGGAGATGGATCGCGCCGCGATCACCGCTGCACTCGACCGGGCGCTGCTGACCGAAAGCCGCTTCCGCCCGGCGGCCTGGCGCGGTCTTGCCGATCCCTTTCCCGTCTGGCGGCGCGATGCGGCCTGATGGAGGCCGTCTTTCGGGCCGCGACAACCTGCGCAGCCCCCTTGCGCGGCGCCGCACGGCGCCAGGTGGCATGGCGGATTTCGACCGCCTGCCCGCCGCCCTGCGGCGCTGGCTGAATGGCGCCGCCCTGCCGTGGTCGCCCGCCTCGGCCCGCCGCGTCTGGGTGCAGGCGCTCGCCCGGGCGCAGGGATGCGAGGCCACGGCGCTGGCCGCGCTCGATCAGGCCCAGGCGCGCCGTCTGGCCCGCGAACAAGGGCGCACTGCAGGCCCCGGCGTTGCCGCACGGAGCGAAAAGGGAGCTGCGGCGGATCGACGGCCCCGTGCATGATGCGGCCCGTGGCAAAGGCGCCGGGCGACGGATCAGGGAGGAGGGGAACTAGTCCCGGAGAAGCTCGTTGATCGAGGTCTTGGCGCGGGTCTGGGCGTCGACCTTCTTCACGATCACGGCGCAGTAGAGGTTGATCCCGTTCTTCGACGGCATCGACCCGGCCACGACGACCGAGCCTGCGGGCACCTCGCCATAGGTGACCGCGCCGGTTTCGCGGTCCACGATCTTGGTGGACTTGCCGATGAAGACGCCCATGCCCAGCACCGAACCTTCGCGCACGATGCAGCCCTCCACCACCTCGGACCGGGCGCCGATGAAGCAGTCGTCCTCGATGATCGTGGGCCCTGCCTGCATGGGTTCGAGCACGCCGCCGATGCCGACGCCGCCCGAGAGGTGGACGTTGCGCCCGATCTGCGCGCAGGACCCGACGGTGGCCCAGGTGTAGACCATCGTGCCCTCATCGACATGGGCGCAGAGGATCACGAAGGAAGGCATCAGCACCACGCCCCGGCCGATATGGGCCGAATGGCGGACGATCGCCCCCGGCACGGCGCGGAAACCGGTGCGCTTCCAGTCGTCCGGGGTCCAGCCCTTGAATTTTGAGTCGACCTTGTCCCACCAGCCGCCGCCCTGCGGGCCGCCCGCATGGGGTTCCATGTCCTTGATCCGGAAGCCCAGAAGCACGGCCTTCTTGGCCCACTGACGGACATGCCATTGCCCCTCGGGCTGCCGTTCGGCCACCCGCAAGGTGCCCGCGTCAAGCGCGTCCAGCGTCGCCTCGATCGCATCGCGTGCCGGCCCGCGCGTGGCGGGTGTGATCGTGTCCCGCGCCTCCCATGCGGCCTCGATGGCGGTTTCAAGCGCGGCATGGGTCATCTTGGCCTCCGGCGGATCGGCATGGGAAACGGGTCGGGGGTCCATAGCGGCAAAGCCGCGCCCCCGCAATCCGCGGCTCGGTGCAGTTCACGCCGGAAAGGGACCGGCCGAAGGGTTGGCGCCGCAGAGGAGCACCGCTACCCGTTCCCCCTCCGCCGGCACATAGGCGCCCGAGAGCAGCGCAGCGAGCGCGGTGGCCCCGGCGGGTTCGACATATTGCCGCAGGCCCTGCCAGAGTGCGACCTGCGCCTGCGCGATCGCCGCGTCGGGCACCAGCACGACGCCGACACCCTGCGCCCGGGCGAGGTCATGGCAGGCCCGCCCGATCCGCGATGCGCCAAGCGCATTGGCGGCGATGCCGCCGACCTTGACCGCATGGTCGGGACCGTGGATCAGCGCCTGATGGAGGGTCGGGGCAAGCTCGGGTTCGACGGCGACGACGCGGCGCCCCCCGCCCCACCAGGCCATGGCCCCGGCGATCAGCCCGCCGCCGCCGACCGCGATCAGCACGGTGTCGGCCTCGAGCCCCTGATCGTCCCATTCGCGGAAGACCGTACCCTGGCCTTCGATCGTCGCTTCGGCATCATAGGGGTGGACCTGCATCGCACCAGACCGCGCCGCCTCGGCCTCGGCCGCGGCGGCGGCATCGGCATAGACGCCGGGAACCACCGTCAGCCGCGCCCCGGTCGCGCGGATCAGTGCGATCTTGGCGGGGCCGGCATATTCGGGGACGAAGATGTGCACCGGATGGCCCAGCGCGGTTGCCGCATGGGCGACCGCCGCGCCGTGATTGCCGCCCGAGGCTGCGACGACCCCCCCCGGCGGCACCGGCCGCGAAAGAAGCGTGTTGAAGGCGCCGCGCGCCTTGAAGCTGCCGGTGACCTGGACATGTTCGAACTTGAAGGCAAGCGGTCGGCCGAAGGGCGGGCTTGTCATCACCGGGGTGCGATGGACATGGGGCGCGATGCGCGCATGGGCCGCGGCGATGGCGGCAGGGGTCGGGACGGACATCGGTTGCACCTCCGGCCCCGAAAGTGGCATGACCGCCGGGACAGCCGCAAGGAGCGACCCGATGGACGACCGCCGCCACGCCTTTCGCCACAGCGCCGAAGACAGCCGCGCGGCCGAACAGGTTCCGCTGACCCCGCAGAGCGCCTCGCCGACCTACCGGCTGGCCTTCAACGACCTTGACTTCATGCTGCGCGAGGAACTGCGCCCGGTGCGGCTGCAGCTTGAACTGCTCAAGCCCGAGATGGCGCTGGACGAGGCGGGGATCACGTCGACCGTGGTGATGTTCGGCGGCGCGCGCATTCCCGCCCCCGAAGACCGCGACCGCGCGCGGACCCCCGAACTTGCCGCGCTGTCGGTCCATTACGAGGAGGCGCGGCGGTTCGCGCGGCTGGTGACCGAGGAGTCGCTCAGGACCGGCGGGACCCGGAACGTGATCTGCACGGGTGGCGGCCCGGGGGTGATGGAAGCGGGCAACCGTGGCGCGCTCGAGGCGGGGGGGCGTTCGATCGGGCTCAACATCGTGCTGCCGCACGAGCAGGAGCCGAACGGCTATGTCACGCCCGAGCTCTGCTTCAACTTCCACTATTTCGCGCTGCGCAAGATGCATTTCCTGATGCGCGCGGCGGCGGTCTGCATCTTTCCCGGCGGCTTCGGCACGCTGGACGAGATGTTCGAATGCATCACGCTGATCCAGACCGGGCGGATGGCGCAGGTGCCGATCCTCTTGTTCGGGCGCGAATACTGGGACCGCGTGATCCGCTGGGACACGCTGGCCGAGACCGGCACGATCAGCCCCGAGGATCTGGAGCTTTTCCGCTATGTCGCCAGTGCCGAGGAAGCGGTCGCGGCAATGCGCGACTGGCCCGGCAAGGGCGAAAAGCGCGGCGCCATTCCCGGGCGGTGACCGCCGCCGCCTCAGGCCTCGGCCAGAAGCGCGCGCAGATCGAGCGCGGCGTTGAACATCCGCAGCGACCCGTCGGGGTTTCGCGGCCAGTCCGCCTCGGGCCGGTCGCGGTAGATCTCGATCCCGTTGCCGTCGGGGTCGTCGAAATAGACCGCCTCGCTGACCCCGTGGTCGGCCGCGCCGCTGATCGCGACCCCCGCCGCCAGAGCGCGGGCGAGCGCCTGCGCCAGCGTCCGTCGGTCGGGAAAGACGAAGGCGGTGTGGTAAAGCCCGGTATGGCCCGGCGGCGGAGGGGTGGCGCCGCGGCTTTCCCAGGTGTTGAGCCCGATATGGTGGTGATAGCCCCCGGCCGACAGAAAGGCCGCCTGAGCGCCATAGCGGGTGACGAGCGAGAGGCCGATCACGCCGGTATAGAAGCCGATGGCACGTTCGAGGTCGGCCACGCGCAGATGCACATGGCCGATCCGGGTTGCGGGCGGGGCATGGGTCATCGCTCTGGGCCTCTCGCTTGGCGGTGCCATGCTCGCATCCCTTCGCCGCTGCGCCAATCCCGTGCAGGCGCAGGGCTGCTTACCGCCCTGCGCACAGCTCGGATCGCCGCTTCCGCCGGGGGACTGAGGTCGTCCACTCGCGCCACGACGGGCTTGAGGACAGGATTGACCTTTGCCGCCATCAGATGATCCCGGTCAGCACGCCGGAAGCTCTGCGGTTCACACGGCGCGGGGCGTGCAGGCACTTTTGCATCGGGCTTGGCGGCCCCGGCGATCAGGGGGGCGATGGTATCGGGCAGCGCAGGCTCTGCCAGATGCAATTCAGAATCCGAAAATCATGCACCCCAGCCCCGGTTGCGAGGCGCCGCCCAGAGCTTAGCGCGTCACCCAGACGCCATTGGCGCCCGAGGAAGCGATGCAGGCGCCGATGAACCACATCCCCTCCATCCCCGCCGCGATCCCGGGCAGAAGCGCGCCATCGCCCTTGCCCTGGATCAGGTCGGCCGCGTCGTTGTAGAGCGTGGCAAAGCCTTCGAGATAACCCTCGGGGTGCCCGGGCGGGATGCGCGTCCAGCTGTTGCCGCCGCCGCCCAGGCCCGCGCCGCCCCGGGTCAGAAGCTGCTTGGGCTCTCCGAAGGGCGCAAAGGTCATGACGTTGGGGTTCTCCTGCCCCCATTCGAGCCCGCCCCTTTCGCCATAGATGCGCAAGCGCAGACCGTTTTCGTTGCCGGGCGCGACCTGGCTGGCCCAGATCATCCCCCGCGCGCCACCGGCAAAGCGCAGCATGATATGGGCATTGTCGTCGACTTTCCGCCCCGGGCCGAAGCTGTGCAGATCGGCGGCCAGCGCCTCGGCCCTGAGACCGGTCACGAAGGAGAGGAGGTTGAAGGCATGCGTGCCGATGTCGCCGATCGCGCCCCCGCCGCCTGAGCGTGCGGGGTCGGTGCGCCAGGCGGCCTGTTTCTGGCCGCTCGCCTCGATCGTTTCGGTCAGCCAGTCCTGCGCATATTCGGCCTGGACCACGCGCAGCCGGCCAAGCCGCCCCTCGGCCACCATGGCACGTGCCTGCCGGATCAGCGGATAGCCGGTGTAGTTGTGCGTCAGCACGAAGCGCGCGCCCGAGGCTGCCACGGCCGCGGCAATCGCCTCGGCCTGTTCCTCAGTCGCGGCGAGCGGCTTGTCACAGATCACATGGATGCCCGCGTTCAGAAAGGCCACCGCCGGCCCGGCATGCATGTGGTTCGGCGTCACGATGGCGACGGCGTCGATGCCGTCCGCGCGCGCCGCCTCGGCCCGCGCCATCTCCTCATAGCTCACATAGGACCGGTCGGGCGCGATCCCGAGTTCGGCCGCCGAGGCCGCCGCCCGCGCCGGATCGGAAGAGAGCGCGCCCGCGACCAGCACGAAGCGGTCGTCGATGCGAGAGGCGATGCGATGCACCGCGCCGATGAAGGCCCCCTGCCCGCCGCCCACCATGCCCAGTTTCAGCCGTTCGCCCATGTCATCCTCCTGCGTCAGGTCCTGCGCCATCTGACCCGGCCGGCCCGGGTCAGGCAAGCCCGGAACCGGCACCTTGCGCCGCGCCCCGTAGGGTGGGTGAAACCCACCTTCGCCAACCTGCCGGGGTCACCCCCGTCACGGCCAGCGTGCGAGCGGCGGCAGGCTCATCAGCACCGCATTCGCGTCGTGTCCGGTTTCGAGCCCGAACTTCGTGCCGCGGTCGTAGACGAGGTTGTATTCCGCATAAAGCCCGCGATGGACCAGCTGGGTGTCCTTTTCGGTCTCGCCCCATGCCATGCCGCGCCGGCGGTCGACCAGCGGCACCCAGGCCGGCAGGAAGGCCCGCCCGATATCCTGCGTCAGGCGGAAATCGGCCTGCCAGTCGCCGGTGCAATGGTCGTCCATGAAGATGCCGCCGACGCCCCGCGCACGGCCGCGATGGGGGACAAAGAAATACTCGTCCGCCCAGGCCTTGAGCCGCGGATAATGTTCCGCGCCGTGGGGGTCGAGATGGGCCTGCTGGGTCGCGTGGAAATGCGCCGTATCCTCGGCATATTCGATGCAGGGGTTGAGGTCCGAACCGCCGCCGAACCACCAGGCGCCGGGCGTCCAGAACATCCGCGTGTTCATGTGCACGGCCGGCACATGCGGGTTCTGCATGTGAGCGACCAGGCTGATCCCCGAAGCCCAGAAGCGCGGGTCCTGCGCCATCCCCGGCACGCCGCGGGCAGCCATCGCGCGCTGCGCGCGTTCGCCCAGCGTGCCGAAGACGGTCGAGACGTTGACGCCCACCTTCTCGAACACACGACCGCCCCGCATCACCGACATGAGGCCACCACCGGCGTCGTCGCCATCCTCGGCGGCGCGCCGTGTTGCGGTCACCGCAAAGCGGCCCGGGGCGAGGTCGGAGAGCGGGCCCGTCGCGTGGCGGTCCTCGACCGCCTCGAAGGCCGCGACGATCGCGTCGCGCAGGCTGCGAAACCAGGCCGCCGCGCGCGCCTTCTCTTCCGCCCTCGCACTGCCCGTCTCTGCCATCC
>JBEIDZ010000065.1:0-10242 GCA_040383215.1 Paracoccaceae bacterium
CCAATAGGGAGCCAATGCCTGCAGATCATCGTGCCTCACGCCAAGCCGCACCTCATGCCCCGCCGCCCAGGTCGCGGCCCTAGTACCGACCCGCGCCCCGTCCAGCACCACCTGCCCCGGCGCGTCCCCCGTCCGGGCCGCCAGGATGTTCATCGCGGGCGACCCGATGAACCCGGCCACGAACAGGTTCCCCGGCCGCTCGTACAACTCCATCGGCGCGCCCACCTGCTCGATCCGCCCGGCCCGCAGCACGACAATCCGGTCGGCCAGCGTCATCGCCTCGGTCTGGTCATGGGTGACATAGATCATCGTCGTCCCCGGCAACGATTCATGCAGCCGCGCGATCTCGACCCGCGTCGCCACCCGCAGCGCGGCATCCAGGTTCGACAAGGGCTCGTCGAACAGAAACAGCCGCGGATCGCGCGTGATCGCCCGCCCGATCGCTACCCGCTGCCGCTGCCCGCCCGACAGCGCGCGCGGCAACCGGTCAAGCAGCCCCTCGATCTGCAGCATCCTGGCCGCGCGCTGCACGCGCTCCTCTCGCTCTGCCGCCGGCATCCGCGCAAGCCTCAGCCCGAAGGCCAGGTTCTCGGCCACCGTCATGTGCGGGTAAAGCGCATAGGACTGGAACACCATCGCAATGCCCCGGCGCGAAGGGTCAAGGTCCGTGACATCCTCCCCGCCGATCCAGACTTCCCCCTCCGACACATCCTCGAGCCCGGCGATCATCCGCAAAAGCGTGGATTTCCCGCAGCCCGAAGGCCCGACGAAAACGACGAATTCGCCCGCCGCAATCTCGAGGTCGATCCCGTGCACCACATCGACCGCACCGAACCGCTTGCGCACGTCGCGCAGCGCGATCGCCGCACCCGTGCCTGCGGCGGGCGCAGTCATTCGGCCGCCCGCCGGATCCAGACGCGCATCTCGCCCGGGGTCCGGTTGTCCCAGAGGTGATAGGGAATGAACCGCCGCACCGCCGTCTCGGCCGCGGGCGGGGCCGGCGCATAGATCGCCTTGCCCCAGGCCGCATCGCTCTCGACCAGCGCGGGCACATCCAGCGCCACCGCACCGCCCAGCGCCGCCACCCTGCCGGTCTTCACCTCCGGCAGCCGCGCGGGCAGCGTCATCATGTCAAGATCCCCGCCATTGTCCGCAGCCTCCGCGCAATAGACCAGCGGCCCCCGCATCAGCGCGACCCGCCCCGTATCGGCCTTGATCCGCGGATGGGGATGCATCACCCGCGCCGCCATCGGCAGATGCAGCGCGACGCTGTCGCCCTCGCGCCATTCGCGCTCAAGCGTGACATAGCCACCCTTGCCCGGCCGCGCCGGCTCTGCCGTGCCAGTGCCCAGCGCAATGGTCGCACCCTCGGCCCAGTCCGGCACCCGCAGATGCAGCGCAAACCGCGCCGGCCGGTCGCAGCCGATCCGGATCGTCACCGTCTCGGCCCAGGGGTGGTCGCCCTCCTGCGTCAGCGTGACCTTCGCCCCCCCGACCGTCAGCCGCGCCGTGCTCTCGCCATACAGATGCACCGCCACGGCATCGTCGGCGACACCGTACATGTAGGTCCCGATCGCCCCGATCAGCCGCGCGATGTTCGGGGGGCAGCAGGGGCAATGATGCCAGATCCAGCGATGATGCCCGCCCCGGCTCTCCAGCGGGTTCTCGTAGAAGAAGGTCGCCCCATCCAGCGACAGCCCCGGCAGCGCCCCGTTGTAAAGCGCCCGCTCCATGATGTCGGCATAGCGCCGGTCCGGCCCCCGCCCCAGCATCCGCGACGCCCAGAACACCAGCCCGACCGAGGCGCAGGTCTCGGCATAGGCGCTCTCGTTCGGCAGGTCGTATTCGGCGGTAAAGCCTTCGTTCGCCGCCGCCGGCCCGATTCCGCCGGTCAGGTACATCTGCTTGCCCGTCAGATCGTCCCACAGGATCTCCAGCGCATCGGTCAGCGTGTCGTCGCCATATTCCGCCGCGATGTCGGCCATCCCGGAATACAGATACATCGCCCGCACCGCATGGCCCACGACCTTTTTCTGTTCGCGCACGGGCAGGTGCGACTGGTTGTATTCATAGGTGCGGAAGTGGAACTCCTTCGGGTCGCGCCCGTCCCGCACCGCTTCAAGGTCAAAGTAATGCGGCGCGGTCCCCCGCGCGTCGATGAAGAACCTGGCAAGATCCATATATGCCTGCCGCCCCGTCTCGCGCGCCAGCCGCACAAGCGCGAGCTCGATCTCCTCATGCCCGCAATAGCCCGGTAACTGCCCCTCGCCCGGGCCAAAGACCGTGCCGATATGGTCGGCATAGCGGCACATCACCTCCAGAAGCGTCCGCTTCCCCGTCGCCTGGGCATAGGCCACCGCCGCCTCGATCATGTGCCCCGCGCAGTAAAGCTCGTGACAGTCGCGCAGGTTGGTCCAGCGCCGCCCCGGCTGCATCCGGATGTACCAGCTGTTGCAATAGCCGTCGGGCTGCTGCAGCCGGGCATACATGTCGATGATCCCGTCCATCAGCGCCTCGATCCCGGGATCGCGCCGCCGATAAAGCGCATAGGCCGCCGCCTCGATCGTCTTGGCGATGTCGCTGTCCCAGAACATCTGCGTCGTCACCGTTCCGGCCGTGAACCCGTCCTTGACCATGAACGGGATGCGCAGCGCCGGCACCGGCCGCGCGGGGTCGACCTGATCCAGCATCCCCGCCGCCACGCAGCGGTCATAGAGGATGCGGACGGTCTTGGCCGCCACCGCGTCGATCCGCTCTCCCCAGAAGCCGCGCAGATCCACATCGGGAATGGAAGGGGGGCGGAAACGGGTCATGGCCATGGTCTTCTCCTTCGGTTTCACTTGACCGCGCCCGCCGTGAGGCCGCGGACATAATAGCGTTGCAACAGCAGGAACAGGAGCACGCAAGGGATCATCATCACCGTCACCCCCGACTGCACCGCCCCCCAGTCGATCGACCCGTAGCGCCCCGACCGGACCGCCACGATCAGCACAGGCAGCGTGTAGCGGTCCTGATCGGTCAGAAAGATCAGCGCCGCCAGAAACTCGTTCCAGGCCGCCAGAAAGGCAAAGATCGCCACCGTGATCACGCCGGGCGCGACCAGCGGCAGCATCACCCGCCACAGCATCGTCAGGACCGAAGCCCCGTCCACCCGCGCCGCCTCCTCGATCTCGATGGGCACCGCATCAAAGGCGTTGCGCATCATGAAGATCGAAAACGGCAGCTGCAGCGTGACATAGATCAGGATCAGCCCGAACAGGCTGTTCTGCAGCCCGACCTTCGACAGGATCAGGAACAGCGGCGTCAGGATCGACTGGAACGGGATCATGATCGTCGACAGGATCAGCACGAAGAACAATCCCTTGAGCGGAAAGCGGAAGCGCGAAAAGCCGTATCCCGCCAGCACGCTGATGATCACCGTCAGCACCACCGTCCCGACCGAGACGACGACCGAAGTGCCCGCATGCGTCCAGAATCCCGCGCCATAGCCGTCCAGCGCGACGTAATTCTCCACCGTCACGCCCGAGGTCGGCCAGGGCGGCAGCGGCGGCTGGCGCGCCTCGGCCGCGGGCTTCAGGCTCGACAGGAACGCCCAGGCCAGCGGCGCGACAAAGGTCAGCGCCAGCGCCACGCCGATCATGTGATAGGCCGCCGCCCCCAGCGGATTGACGCGGCGCGCGCTCACCGCGCCTCCTCCCGCGTCCGCAGAAGCCACAGCTGCGCCAGGCTGATTGCCACCAGGATGACCAGCAGCACCATCGACAGCGCCGCCCCGTAGCCCAGCTTGAACGACACGAAGGACTGCGAGAAGATCCAGTACACCGCCGTCAGCGTGCTATTCCGCGGCCCCCCGTTCGAGATGATGTAGAACTGGTCGAAGGCCAGCATCGACCCCGCCACCGACAGGATCAGCGCGAGCGCGAGCGTGCGCCGCATCAGCGGCAGCTTGATCTTCCAGAACCGCTGGAACCGGTTCGCCCCGTCGATATGCGCGGCCTCCAGAATGTCATGGGGCACCGACTGCAGCCCCGTCATCAGCAGGATCATGGTGAAACCGGCCGTCTTCCAAACGACCAGCACCATGATCGACCAGAACACCCCCTCGGTCGACGCCATCAGGTTCACCGGCTCGGCCACGATCCCCAGCGCCTCGGCGGCCGGAGAGAAAAGCCCCGAATCGACATTCATGAACCAGGCCCAGAGCAGGCTCGCCGACCCGAACCCCACCACCACCGGCAGGAAAAAGGCCGTCCGGTAGGTGCCCGTCATCCGCCCCGGCCGCTCCACGAACAAAGCGAGCGGAAAGGCCAGGCCAAAGATCGCGATGGTCGCCACGATGCTGTACCAGATGGTGAATTCCATCGCGTTCCAGAACCGCCGGTCGCCCCACATCTTCTCGTAATTCTCGACCCCGATCCATTCCGGCGCGCCCATCAGCGGCCAGTCATGGAACGACATCCAGACCGTCATCCCCAGCGGGACAAGAAAGAACACCACCACCAGCAGCATCGCCGGCAGCACGAAAAGCAGGCCCGCCATCTCGCGGCGGCGCTGGCTGCCGCGTCTGCGGCGGGCAGGGGTGGAGGGATCGGCCATCGCGCGTCCTGTTCTCCGGATCAGGGGGGCGGGGTCATCCCCCGCCCCGCCGCTTGTCAGTTGGCCCCGTCAAGGATCGACTGGATCGTCTCCTGCGCGATCGCCGCAGCCTCGTCCACGTCGTCGCCATAGATCGCTTCCTGCAGGAACTGCAGCCATGGCCCCGTCGCCGAATTGTAGATGTCGTTATAGACCACGGTCGAGGGCGTGCGCCCCTGCGCCATGGCCTCGGTCGCCACGCCATACCGGGTATCCACCCCGGCCAGCGCCTGCTCGGCCACGTCGCCACGCACCGGCAGGCTGCCGAACTGCGCCATCAGCGTCTGCATCTCGGGCGAATAGATGTGGTCGACGAACTGCCGCACCGCATCCATGTTCTCCATCCCGGCGGTCACGACAAAGTTGTCACCCCCGCCAAAGGACGACGGCGTCCCGTCCGGGCCGGGGATATAGGTCACCCCGTAATTCATGTCGGCATACTGCGAATTCAGGATGCCGATGGCAAAGGCCCCCGAGGTCGCGATGCCGATATTGCCCGTGGCAAAGGCCGAAAAGAACGCAGAGCCCGTATCCGTCTCGGCGCTCGGCGGGATGGTATCGGCCGCCAGAAGCTGGCGATACAGGTCCACCGCCGCCCGCGCCTCGGGCGTGTCGATATTGGCCGACTTGCCGTCCGGCGACACGATGTCCGACCCCTGCGCCCAGATATAGGGCAGGAAGGTGAAGGCATTGCACCCCGCACAGGCGCCCGAGAAATAGTAGCCATAGACATCGCCGCCCAGCGCCCGCACCGCCGTGGCCTGCGCCAGGATCTCCTCCCAGTTCGACGGCCCGTCCTCGGGGTCAAGCCCGGCCTTGGCATAGAGGTCCTTGTTCCACAGCAGCACCGACGAATCCGCCGAGAAGGGCAATCCATAGATGCGCCCGTCATAGGTCCCCGCCTGAAGATGCGCGGGCGACAGCTGGTCGAAATACGGCAGCCCCTTGGCCAGGTCCGTCAGGTCGGCCAGCTGCCCCGCCGCCGCAAAGGCCGGCGTATAGATCAGGTCAAGCGACAGGATATCGGGCGCCGTGCCGCCCGCCGCAGCGGTCGCGAACTTCTGCACCAGCTCGCCCGGCGGGATGAACTGCACCTCGATCTGGGTCTCGTGCGTCGCGTTGAACGCCTCCACCACCTGCGGCAGGAAGTTCTGCACATCCGTCCGCGCCCACATCTCGAGCGTCTCCTGCGCCGACAGCGCCGTTCCCGCCCCCAGAACCAGCGCAAGCGCCGATCCCTGCATCACCAGTCTTCTCATTCTTTCCTCCTCCGTTCCGGCGGTCCTCTCCGCCCTTGAAATCTCAGGCCCCGCTCGAAGCCCGCACCTTCAGCGTACAGGGCAGCCGCCGCACACCCGGCACGACCTCCGCCCCGTTGATCTGCTGCAACAGCGCCAGCCCCGCCTGCCGGCCAAGCTCGCGCAGGTTCATGTCCACGCTCGACAACGGCGGCCGCGTCTCCCCGGCGACGATCTCCCAGTTGTCGAACCCCACGACCGCGACATCCCCCGGCACCCGCACCCCGCGTTCGCGCAAGGCATCGGTCACGCCCCGCGCGATCTGGTCGTTGCCGCAAAAGACCGCGTCCGGCGCCTCCGGCCCGGCCCAGAGCGCCGCGACCGCCTCATGCCCCCAGGCCTCGGACCAGCGGCCATACATCGCCCCCGGCCCGTGCGGCCGCAGCCCTGCCTCCGCCAGCGCCGCCCGCCAGCCCTCCGCCCGTTCCCGCGCGACGCGAAACCGCTCCGGCCCCGTGACATGGGCAATCCGCCGGCGCCCCAGCCCGGCCAGATGCGCCACCGCCGCCCGCGCGCCCTGTTCCTCGTCGGGCAGGAAGCTCACCCGGTCCGCCCCGCCTTCGGACATCACATGCACGACCGGCACCGTCAGCCCGCCGAAATCCACCGGCAGGATACGGTCCACCCGCCGCCCGGCGACCACGATCCCGTCCACCTGCTTTTCCATCAGCGCATCCAGATGGCTCTGCGCCAGCACCGGATTTTCCTCGAGCGCACAGAGAAACACCGACACGCCATGGTCGATCAGCCCCTCGGTCACGCCCTGCATCACCGGCAGCGCAAACCGGCCATAGACGTCGTCGGTCAAGAGCCCGACCGTGAAACTGCGCTTGGTATGCAGCCCGCGCGCCAGCGCATTGGGGCGGAAGTTCAGCGCCTTGGCCGCGCCCAGCACCCGCTCGCGCGTTTCGGCCGTCATCCGCCCGCGCCCGTTCAGCGCCTTCGACACCGTCGCGATGCTGACCCCGGCCTCGGCCGCGACATCACGGATCGTCGCCCTCTCCCGGTCAGCACGCCTCGGCACTGCTCACCTCTCCCGGCTGGGTAAAGCTTATCCCACGTTGGGTAAACCTTTACTCAGACGGTCACGCCACGCAACGATTCTCTTTCGCGCGCTAGCTGTGAAGTCTCGGGAGGTTGTTCACCCGGAACGGGGTTAGGCTGCAATCGCCAAACTCCAGCCGAGGACCCGCAAGGATGAACAACCCGCACCAGAATGCCCGCCTGACCGTTCACAGTCGAGAACAGATCGTCGCCCGTGTCGGGGCTGGCCAGAGCGCTGCGGAGGTCGCGGCGGCCTTTGCGGTTTCGCTGCGCACGGTGCGCAAGTGGCTGGCGCGGTTTCGCGCGGGCGGGTGCGCGGCGCTTTCAAACCGCGCAAGCGTGCCTGCCCGCATCGCGGGTCGGCTCGAGGCGGCAACGGTGGCGCTGATCGTGCATCTGCGCCGGAGCCAGCGGATGACAGGGGCGGCGATTGCCGACAAACTCGGCCTGGCGCGGTCCACTGTCGCGCGCTGGCTCCGGCGGGAAGGGCTTGGCCGGCTGGCCCGGATCGACCCGCCCGAGCCGGTGCGCCGCTATCAGCGCGAGCGGCCGGGCGAACTGATCCATCTCGATATCAAGAAGCTCGGTCGCTTCGATCACCCCGGCCACCGCGTCACCGGCACAAGGACCGGATGCCGCAACCGGGGCGCGGGCTGGGACTTCGTGCATGTCGCCGTCGATGACGCAACGCGGCTCGCCTATGTCGAGGTGCTGGGTGACGAACGCAAGGAGACCACCACCGCCTTCCTTCTGCGCGCCCTGCGCTGGTTCCGATCCCAGGGTATCCGGGCCGAGCGCGTGATGACCGACAACGGGTCCGCCTACCGCTCAGGGCGTTTCGCCAAGGCGCTGCGGCGCGTGGCAATCCGCCACATCTTCACCCGGCCCTACACTCCCAAAACCAACGGCAAGGCCGAACGCTTCATTCAGACGCTCTTGCGCGAATGGGCCTACGGCCTCGCCCATCCTTCATCCAACGCCCGAAACGCAGACCTGACGCGCTGGCTTGACTGGTTCAACAGATCAAGACCACACTCCGCACTCAATGGCCGATCACCCGCTTCAAGGGTGAATGACCTTCTGAGAAATCACAGCTAGGGGCTAAGTTGCATAGAGTGCCACCACGATACGTAACGGGTCCTTCCGGGGCGGGAAGCGCATCCGGGCGCGACGGGGCGAAGCGTGCTTGCCTCTAAAGCCCTGCGGAAGCCTAAACACATCACAGCCCTAAGCAAGGCGCAAAGGGTGGTTATTTAGGGGGATAGGAAAAGCCCTCCTGATTGTTTTATCAAAGGAAATCAGAGACTTGGCTCAAAAATATGGTGCCCGGGGGCGGAATCGAACCACCGACACGAGGATTTTCAGTCCACTGCTCTACCCCTGAGCTACCCGGGCAGGGTCGCGGTGTCTGTTCCACCGCTGGGGTGGCCGGCTTCTAGGCGAGCCATGCGCTGCTGTCCAGAGGGGTCCGGCGGATTTCCCGTCGTCTTTGCGTCCCGGCCGCCATGCCCGCCTTCCGCCAGTCGGGCTGTCCGATCAGCCCAGCCAGAGGCTCCCACCGGTTATCCGGGTTCTGAAATCGGGACGCAATGCGCCCCTCTCTCCTAACCTACGCCGCCCTCAGGTCGGCGACACCGGATAACTCCCGAAAGGATAGACCGAAAGCCGCCCCGGATCACCGCGACGGGGAAGATGTGCAAGCGACTGCGCGGGACCGCCCACCTGATAAAGATCAGCATCGAGCGCGGCAGCAAGCAGGTCGAGTTCGTGCGCATGTTCGCGCTCTGTCAGATCGGGCCAAGGCGTCGTTCCCTCGATGAAGCCCCCCTCCAGCAGCGCGGCATGGACGGCCGCAAATGAAATCTCGCCGGTCACGGTCAGACCGGCGCGGCGTATCCCGCCAGGCGACCAGCCTCCCCTTCCCTCGACGGTAATGACCCTGTCGAGGCCGAACCGCCGGAGGTGTTCGGCGAGCATTTTCCATTCCCTCCCCGGCCGCCGTTTCAGAATGGCCGCCCGGGTCGCCAAGGCACTGGCGTAAGCGACAAGGTGCCAGGGCGAGCCGTCCGGACCGACGATCGCCTCGGCACTGGCATATGCACCGCCTGACTGGCAAGGTCGTGATCCTGAGGATGAAAGATCACATAACCTTCATCCGCGAGGAAGGATTCGAGCCGCCGCTCTCCCAGAAACGACCCACGCTCGGGCCGATTGCGGGAACGCGATATATAAAGGCGCCGCGGCAGCAACGGATCGCGGCGCAAACCAAGTCGTTTCCGCACGAAAGTACGGAACTCCGGGCTGCCCCCCATCAGGTCTCCTGCTCCCATGGCCTGCGGGGGCACGACCAGTTCCTCGACCTCGACGGGATCAGTCACGGCGTGAAGCGGATACCTGATCTCCATCAGCGACAGCGCAGCCATAGCGACCGTTCCGATCATCTCGGGGCGAATCGGAATAAACAGGATGCCCGTAACCCCATCGACATGGTCAAGCGCCCACAACCGCGATAATGTTTCGGTAAGAGCGTGGCCGAAATGATCGTAGAGAATACCCCCGTACAGCCATCGTCCCGGTAGGACCCGCTCTGGTTTACGCAGACGCTCGAAGCGCCGAAATGCGCTATTCCTCGACGAATGCCAGCAATGAGCGGCCTCGATCGGCAGCCCCGCGCCGCCATAGACGCCGGCGTCAAGCGAAAATCCGGCAGTCCGACGCCCCCTGACATCGACGGCCTGCGGATAGATACCGATCTCGCCGACAAGCGGCCTGCCAGGGTCTGATAGGATCGTCGCCTTCGACACGTCAAACCTGCTGCGATTGCATCGCACCGTCTGCGCCAGTATCAGAGATCATGACCAATCCTCCAGAGGCTTGTCTAGTCGCGATCTTCCGGAACGAAGGCCCCCATGTCCTCGAATGGGTGGCCCATCACCGGGCCGTGGGCTTCACCCGCATTATCGTTTTCACCAACGGATGCGATGACGGCACCGACCTGATCCTCGATCGTCTGATGTCCCTGGGCGAGGTCATTCATGCACCCAATCCCAAGGTCGCCTTCGGCCAGCTCGGCGTCTGGCAGGTCGCGGCCCTTCGCTATGCCACCCATTTCGGCGCATTCCGGCACTGCGAATGGGTGATGACGGTCGATGCCGATGAATTCGTCGACATCACGCCGGGCGGCGGTACCCTCACCGATCTTGTCGCAACTGCCCAACCGTTCGATCTGATGAGCCTCACTGTCGTGCCGTTCGGCAGCAACGGG
>JBEIDZ010000066.1:0-10175 GCA_040383215.1 Paracoccaceae bacterium
AGTCCCTTTTCCGTCCGCGCGGCCTCCGCTATCGAGGCGGTGACGCCGATCCCCGCGGGCCGGTCATCCCCTGCCGGGCGAGCCCCGCTTCGGCCCGACATCAGGACCGCCCCGGACCACAGGATGAACGAAGGACCACGGGCCCCATGTAGTTCGCCTTGAACAATCCGTTCAGGCCGATGTGACAGCCTGATACTGGCGAGCTTGGTTGTCGTCTGCGCTCAGAATGGCGGCGACGATCCAGGCAAGCCAAGCCCGGAGGTGGGCCAGGATTTTGCGGATGTTGTGTCCGCAGGCGCAAAGGGTGGCAAAGAGCGTGTCGCCGATGGTGCCTTTCAGGGGGCATCGGGACAGACGGCCATCGGTCTTCATGTGGCCGATCTCTGCCTCGATGGCGCTTCGGCGGCGCAGGTCTGCGATCAGTTTTGGCGTCAGACCGCGCCTTGTGCCGCTGATCAGGACGCGGGTCGCCTCAACTCCGTGGCCGCGATAGCCACGGTCGACGACGGCCAGATCGGGGCGCCGGTCGGTCAGGATCGCCACCTGCTCCAGCGCTTCCTTGAGGGTGTGGCCATCGTAAGGGTTGCCGGCAAAGCTGCGCATCCCGACGACAAAGCCCTCATCCAGCGTAGTGGCCACGCTGACCTTGCAGCCGAACTCATAGCGCACCCGCGCCTTGCCCTTGGAGATGCAGTCGACCTCTGGCTCATGCAGGGCGTAGATCTTGTCGCCCCCCTTGGGCGGCTGATGCAGCAGCTGCGAGACCAAGGCGAGCTTGCCGACGATGCGATCCCGGAGGCTGCCTTCGGGGATATCCTGCAGATGGCGGCGGAGGTCGCGCATGACCCTGCCGGTGTAGCCCTTCAGCCGTTTCAATGCCTTGCGCATGCGCTTGAACTGCCTGGCATGGGCATAGCGGCCAACCTGCAATGCAAGACGCGGCGCGAGGCGGGCATAGGACTGCCGAAGCTCCACCCCGGCCTCCTGCGCCAGGGCGACCAGCTGGTCCCGCGCCCGCTCGTAGAGCCGGGCATCCGTTGGGTGGGCGATGGCCTTTTCCATCACCGTAGTGTCCACCGCCACACGCTTGGCGCTGCCCTCATCAATCACGCCGGATTTCTGCCCGGCCCGGATCGTCTGGGTCAGCAGCCATTCGACCCCCTCTTCCCCAATGCGCCCCCGCCAGCGGGTCAGCGACGACGGGTCAATCGGCGCGCGGTGCTGGAAGAAGGTCTCGCCGGTGAGGTGCTGGTAATACGGGTTCTCGACCCAGCGGGCGACCACCGCCTCGTCCGACAGCCGGTAAGCGTGCTGCAGATAAAGCAGCCCCGCCACCAGCCGAGGCTCTGCCGCAGGCCGTCCCCTGTGCGACGGAAAGAACCCGGCCCATTCCCGCTCGAACACCTCCCAGTCGATAAGCGCCGCAAGCTTTACCAGCTCGTGCCGCGTGTCGATCATGTCGGTTAGGCGCGGGCGCAGCAGATCATCGTGTTCGACAGGGCGCGGACGATGCTTCATGGGCGGAACCGAAATTGCAGAGTTTCGGCCGCAATCATACAGAACCCTGCAGTCAGTGGCGAGAAAAATCCAATCTTTACAAAGCAAAATCAATGATATGGCAGTTCTTCAGGGGGAACCATGTACCTGCCCCCGCATTTCGCCGAGACCCACCCCGAGGCGATCGCCGCCACGATTGCCGCCGCCCCGCTCGCCTGCATCGTCACCCAGACGGCCCATGGCCTTGTCGCCAACCACATTCCCGTGCTGGCCGCACCCGACGGCACGCTCATCGGCCATGTCGCGCTCGCCAACGACATGCACCGCCAGATCGGCCCCGCCGACGAGGTGCTCGCCATCTTCCGCGCCGACGATGCCTATGTCTCGCCCCGCTTCTACCCGTCCAAGGCCGAACATCACCGCCATGTGCCGACCTGGAACTACGAGGTCGTGCATATCCACGGCACGATGACCTTCCAGCACGACGACCATGCCAAGCGCGCCGCCGTGGCGCTGCTCACCCGCCACCACGAACGGCGGCTGAACGGCGCGGACGCCTGGCGCATGACCGATGCCCCGGCCGACTACATGGAGACGATGCTGGCCGCCATCGTCGCCTTCCGCCTGACGCCCACGCGGATCCTCGCCAAGGCCAAGCTCAGCCAGAACCGCGAAGCCCGCGACCGCGCCGGCGCCGCCGCCGGCCTGCGCGAGAGCGGACACGAGGCGATGGCCGCGCGGATGGAGCGGGATACAACCTGACGCCCGCCGCAGGTCTTGCTCCGCGATCCAGAAGATTCAGTCAAAGAAGTCTTCGTCGAGCTTCTTCAGATAGAGGGTTTCCTCGATCCGGCATCCCACATTGTGCCTGATCATAAGGCGCGCCAGAAGTTCACCATCGATCAGGACAATTCTCTTGCTCAAGTAATCCGCTGTCTCCCTTGCGGAAGACGTGAATGACGATGTCGTCACGAAAAGACCCTTGTTGGCCTTGTGCCGGTCGAGACTCCCGAAGAAATCCCTGATGGCGGATGGCCCGACCGTATTACCATCTGCATAGCGTTTCGCCTGAATATAGACACGATCGAGCCCCAACGCGTCCTGGTCGATGACTCCATCCACGCCGCCATCCCCACTGCGGCCAAGGGCACGTCCGGCCTCGGCAGCCGATCCTCCATATCCCATCGCCAGGAGCAGATTTACAATAAGTCTTTCAAAGAAATCCGGGAGCGCACCTCTGACGCGTTCGAGAAGTTCTTGCGCAAGCGCCACCTCTCTCTGGACATGGGCGGCTCGCATGACCTCATCGGGTGTCTGATCCTGTCCCGCTATCGATTTTCTTGCTTCGATAGCACCCGGGGCAGGTTCTGCACGCTCTCTGAATTGTATGAATTCATCGAATCTCTCCAGGAACCTGATGTCGATTGCCTTTGGGCTTTCCGCAAGCACTTCCTGTCCCCTACCCGTGATGCGGAAGTGCCCTCGCCGCGTTGGTTCAACCAGACCCGCTTTCGCAAGATAGGTCTTGGCCCAATGAACCCGGTTCGCAAAGACGGTCTGCCTTCCGGAAGGCAAAAGCACAGATCTTTCCTCTTCGCTCAGGCCCAGCGTGCCGGCAAGAAAATCGACGACATCGCCGATACGGACTTCGCCCTTTTCTGCAGTCCGAAGGACCGGGAGCATCAGGCTCTGAAAGTCCGGCACCCGAGTGGCTGCAAGGTTCACGTTTCGATCCTTCCCATGGCCCCCTCCAATTCCACAGATTGGTAGAGTCAGGATTGCATTGCAAGGCGGGCAGCCCCTCACACCGGCAGGCCGTCCTCCTTCACCATCTGCATCGCGACATGGGTGCCTCGTGCTTGCCACATGCAGCAGGTCCGAGATGCGCTCGGCCAGAACCCAGCGATTAGGTGCCAATGTCGCCCGTCCGTACCTCGAGCAAATGGTCGAAAGACCTCGAGCAAATAGTCGAAGGCCCCCGCAGTCATGTGGCAGGCCTCGATCCCGGGCACGCGCAGCACGCCCGCGTTGACGGCCGCAAGCGCCCTTTCCGCCCGTCGCACCGCATGACCCTCGCAAGGACGACAGGAGCGCGCCCTTTCCTGACCCGTTCGGCTCTTGCCCATTCGCCCCGGATCGCACCGCCCGACGCACGCCGCCCCGCCCAGGATATCCCTTTCTCGGTCCCCGAGTATAGTAAGGGGCGGCTGCAGACCGGGGGGCACCCCCCATCCCCGACACATGAACCGGGCCGCCGCCCCGCACAGATGCAACCTCCCCTTGACCCGGCCCGCCCGCGCCCCCAAAACTGTAACCCATGTTCCCGATCCGCGACCACAACCCGTCCCGGCGAAGCGCCTATGTCACCTGGGCGCTGATCCTCGTGAATGTCGCCATCCACCTCTACGTCACGCTCGGCATCACCACCGACAACGCGCTCTACGATCATTATGTCGACTGGGCGATGATCCCCGCCCGCATCGCCGAAGGCGACGCCCTCTACACGCTCTTCTCCTCGATGTTCCTGCATGGCGACATCTTCCACCTCGCCGGCAACATGCTCTTCCTCTGGATCTACGGCGACAACATGGAGGATACGCTCGGGCCGCTCCCCTTCCTCGGCTACTACCTCGCCTGCGGCCTTGCCGCCGCTCTCGCCCAGTGGGGGATGGACCCCTATTCCCCGATCCCGGTCCTCGGCGCCTCCGGCGCCATCGCCGGCGTGATGGGCGGCTATGTCCTGCTCTTCCCCCGTGCGCGGATCGATGTCCTGATCTTCCTCATCGTCTTCATCCGCATCCTGCCGATCCCGGCCTGGCTGGTGCTCGGCCTCTGGTTCGTCTTCCAGGTCGTGGCGGGCGTCGGCACCGACCCCGAAACCGGCGGTATCGCCTATTGGGCCCATATCGGCGGCTTCGCCATCGGCCTCGTCCTGATGCTGCCCGACTGGCTCATCCGCGGCGGCCCGGCCTGGTGGAAGCGGACCGAAGGCCACCCGCCCCACCCCGATCAGGACTGGGGCCGGCTCTCCCCGTCAAGCGTCCCGCGCGTGACCCGCAGCCGCACCGGCCTGCCCGGCGACCCCGGCCGCCGCACCCCCTGGCAGGGCTGATGCCCGAGGCCACCCGCCTCACCTGCCATTGCGGCGCGGTCGAGCTGTCCGTCCGCCTCTCCGACGGGCTTGCCACGACGCGCCGCTGCACCTGCTCCTACTGCCGCCGCCGCGGCACCGCCGTCGCCTCGGTCGCGCTCGGCGATCTGACCGTGGTCAGGGGGGCTGACAATCTCACCCTCTACCAGTTCAACACCGCCACGGCGGAACATTACTTCTGCCGCATCTGCGGCATCCATACCCATCACCGGCGCCGCTCGAAACCGAACGAATACGGCGTCAACATCGGCGCGCTCGACGGCGTCGATCCCGCGACCCTCGGCCCGATCCCCTGGTTCGACGGGGTCAACCACCCCTCGGACCGGCAGCCGCCAGGGCCAGGGCAGGACCGCCCCCGGACCGCATGACGCCGCACGCAACGCCCGGTGCTGTCACAGGACGCTTTCGCCCGAACCGCACCGACGCAATACCGACGTGATACCGACGCGATACCGAACGCCGGCAATCCCGTCATCCCAACGCGTTAACCATGATTCGCAGCCGCGTCAGCCGCCCGCGCGGATCACCGACGCGAAGGGCTCGAAAACGCCGGCATTGCCCGCGATGACATCGCCCGAAACCAGCGGCTTGTCCTCCTGCCCGATCGCAGCGACAAACCCGCCCGCCTCGCTCACGATCAGCAGCCCGGCCGCCATGTCCCAGGGCATGAGCCCCCGCTCCCAGAACCCCTCGTACCGCCCCGCCGCGACATAGGCGAGGTCCAGCGCCGCCGCCCCGAACCGGCGGACCCCCGCACAAAGGGGCATCAGCCGCGCCATGTCGGCCAGCGTCGCGGGCAGGTCGCGCCGCGCCCCGAACGGGACTCCCGTCGCAAAGATCGCCTCCGTCATCCGCGTCCGTCCCGACACCCTCAGCCGGCTCTCGTTGAGAAAGGCGCCAAGCCCCTTTTCGGCAAAGAACATCTCGTCCTTGACCGGGTCATAGACCACGCCGGCAACGATCTGCCCCTTGTGCTCAAGCGCGATCGAAATCGCCCAATGCGGCAGCCCGTGCAGGAAATTCGTCGTGCCATCAAGGGGATCGACGATCCAGCGCCGGGTCGGATCCTCGCCCGGGACGGCCCCGTCCTCCTCCCCCAGAAACCCGTAACTCGGCCGCGCCTCCATCAGCGCCTCGCGGATCACCCGCTCTGCCTGGCGGTCCGCACGGCTCACGAAATCGCCCGGCCCCTTGGCCGAAACCTGCAGTTGCTCGACCTCGCCGAAATCCTTGAGCAGGCCCTTCGCCGCTTTCCGCGCCGTCTTCAGCATCACGTTGAGGTTCGCGCTGCCAGCCATCGGCGGCCTCCTGCCATTGCACCAGGCCGCGGCTATAGGCGCAGACGCGCCGCCTCACAAGGCCCGCCCACCGCCGGCCCCACGGGTCAAGGACGGCTCCCCACCACGCCGGCAGGGGCCGCAGATCGCTCCAATGCAAGCCATTTGGTCCCCCCCGCGCGCCGTGATGTCCGGCCGGGGTGAACCGCACGTTTACCGGGTCCGGCGATGTTGCCTGCACGCTGTGGAATGGGGCCCGCGCCGGTGTTCGTGTCTGACAACCTCCTGCTGACCCTGCGCCATCAGACCCGGATCGTGCTTCACATCACGAACCGCGATTTCTTCAAGCGGATCGCCTCTCTGGTGATGATGTTCGCCATCTGCCGTTATGGCGGCTCCACGACCGAACTCTTCGTGACAACCGGGATCATCCTTCTGACCGAGGTTGCTGTCCGCCTTTGCGGGCAGATGATTCCCGACCGCGACGAAGACCTCGCCCTGCCCTTCATGCTCACCGTCTGGGCCATCAATTCGGCCTCGACCATCGCCTATCTGTGGCCGAGCGTGATACTGGCAGGGCACGGATCGGTCGCGCTCCTGCTGATGAGCTTCATGTGGATGTTTGGTCTTTTTGTCCACATTTCCAATACTTTCGTCGCCCTCCCCCTGTATAACTGGAGCCAGATGCTCCCGGCCTTCGGAACCGCTTTCTATGTGATGTGGACCGCAGCGGGGGCCAACCACACAACTAGTCTGCCCGGCGAATGGATCGTGCTGATGGCCGGGATGGCTGTCTATGTCAGCAACACGATCGAAACCCTGAACCAGCAGAAAGACACGCAGCGCGCCCTCGCCACCGCACGGGCCGAAGCTGCTCAACGGCTCCGCGCACTCGAACACATGACGCGCCATGACGCGTTGACCGGTCTGCGCAACCGCCAGGCCTTTGACGAAGCGGTTGCAGGCCTGCTCGCCCGCCGCCGTGGCGATGGACAGATCGCCGTCTTCCTGCTGGACCTCGACGGCTTCAAGCCGATCAACGACACCTACAGCCACGAAGCCGGCGATACCGTCCTCATGACGATCGCCCGCAGACTCGAACAGATCGCCGGCCCCTCCGGCATCGCCGCGCGCCTCGGCGGCGACGAATTCGGCCTCGCAATGCCCGACATCGCATCCGCCGGCGCCGCCCGCCGCCTCGCGGCGCAGATGATCGCCGCCGTGGCAGAACCCATCCCCTGGGGAGGCAAGGTGCTGCGCGCCGCCACGAGTGTCGGGATTTGTCTTTCGGGCAGGACGGCATCCACCGTTCCAGCCCTCTGTGCGGCCGCCGATCAGGCGATGTATCGCGCCAAGGCGGCAGGCGTGGGCAGGGCAGTGCTCTACGACGCCCGGGATTTTCCCAGCCGGCTCACGCAAAAAGACCGCGAAGCGCTGGCCGAAGCCGTGGCAAAGGCGCAGATCAGGCCCCACTACCAGCCGAAAGTCGATCTGGCCACTGGCGAGATCGTCGGTTTCGAAGCACTCGCCCGGTGGGACCACCCTGACCGCGGCCTGCTTTCGCCGGCGCAGTTTCTGGGCCAAATCAATGAACTGGGGCTTCAGGGCGATTTCCTGATCGCGATGACACGCCATGTCGTCCGCGATATTGCGTCACTGCTCGAAGACAGTTTCGATCCGGGTCAGGTCTCGCTGAATCTGCCGGACGTCGCTCTGGCAACGCAGAGCGTCCGGCAGGACCTTGACCGTATCCTGGCAGCCAATCGGCACGTCCTTCCGCATCTGGCCTTCGAGATCACCGAACAGGTCTTCACCGCACGTTCGGCCGACATCATACGCGACAGTATCGCCCGCTTCCGCCTCGCCGGGCTGCGGATATCCCTTGATGATTTCGGAACCGGCCTTGCCTCGTTCAAGCATCTCCGCCAGCTCGAATTCGACGAGTTCAAGATCGATTCGAGTATCGTGCGCGACATCGGCACCGATCCTGCCGCCGCGGTCCTTGTCGAAGGTTTTCTCGCCATTGCCCGCGGACTTGGAGTGAGCGTGATCGCGGAAGGAGTCGAGACCGAAGAGCAGCGCCGGCGTCTGATTGCAATGGGCTGCAGGCTCGCACAAGGCTACCTTTTCGGTCGCGCCATGCCGATCGAGGAAACCCGCATCCGCCTGACGATCGAACGCCACGGCATGCGCCTCACCGCGACCTGAGCCTCATCCCCGCTGCAGCTTCACTGCCTCCTGCCGCGCCAGCCGGATCAGATGCGCCACATAGGGCCGCGCCGTGTCCTCGCTCCGCGTCGCCGCGTACAGCCTCCGGGTGATCCCCACTTCCGTCAGCCGCCGCGTGACATAGTCGGAATTGTAGCGCACCTGCCGCACCACCCAGTCCGGCAGCACCGCCACCCCCCGGTTCGACGCGACCAGAAGCAGGATCACCGCCGTCAGCTCCACCTGCCGGATCGCCGCGGGCTCGACCTTCGCCGGCGTCAAGAGCTGCGAAAAGACGTCAAGCCGCGCCCGCTCGACCGGATAGGTGATCAGCACCTGCCCGCGGAAATCCTCCGCCTCGATCACCTCGCGCCCCGCCAGCGGATGCGCAGCGGCCGCGACAAAGACCGGCTCATAGTCGAAAAGCGGCGTGAAATCCGTGCCCTCCAGGTCTTCCGGGTCCGAGGAGACCACAAGGTCCACCTCCTCGCGCCGAAGCGCGGGCATTGCATCGAAGGCCAGCCCCGGTCGGATGTCCACGTCCACGTCCGGCCAGGCCTTGCGGAACGCCTCGAGCACCGGCAGCAGCCATTCGAAACAGGCATGGCATTCGATGGCGATATGCATCCGCCCCGCCTTGCCCTGCACCAGCCCCGCGAACTCCGCCTCGAGCGCAGCAATCCGCGGCAGGATCTCCTCGGCCGCAGCCAGAAGCTTCTGCCCCGCCACCGAAAGCTTCAGCGGTTTCGACCGCCGCACGAACAGCTCGACCCCGGTCTGCTCCTCGATACCCTTCACCTGATGCGACAGCGCCGACTGCGTCATGTTCAGCTGGTCCGCCGCGCGTGCCATCCCCCCGGCCTCGTGGATCGCCCTGATCGTTCTCAAATGGCGGAATTCGATGTGCATTGTGAGCCAAACTCATGATCGTGGTGAAAGTTATGAATTTGTCTCACGCGCGCCGCCATGAGACAAGGGCCTCAGCAACAGGAGCAGCTGATGACCCGTCCCTCGATCTCGTTCGAATTCTTCCCGCCCAGGAACCTCGAAGGCTCGTTCCGGCTCTGGGACTGCGTCAACACGCTCGCCCCGCTCGACCCGGCCTTCGTCTCGGTCACCTATGGCGCGGGCGGCACGACGCGCGAACTCACGCACGAAGCCGTGGGCACGATCCACAAGACCAGCGGCCTCCGGGTCGCGGCGCACCTGACCTGCGTGAACGCGACGCGTGCGGAAACGCTCGCCATCGCCGAAGGCTACGCCGCCGTCGGTGTGACCGAGATCGTGGCCCTGCGCGGCGACCCGCCCAAGGGCGCCGGCCCCTTCACCCCCCACCCCGAGGGATTCACCTCCTCGGTCGACCTGATCGGCGCGCTCGCCGGCACCGGCCGCTTCACCCTTCGCGTCGGCGCCTATCCCGAACGCCACCCCGATGCTGCCGACACCGCCGCCGACATCGCCTGGCTCAAGCGCAAGATCGACGCCGGCGCCACCTCGGCCATCACCCAGTTCTTCTTCAAGCCCGAAACCTTCTTCCGCTTCCGCGACGCCTGCGCAAAGGCCGGGATCACGGCCCCCATCATTCCCGGCATCCTGCCCGTGGAAAACTGGGCCGGGGTGAAGAAATTCGCCACCGCCTGCGGCACCTCGATCCCGCCCTCGCTCGCCCAAGCCTTCGACAACGCCACCCGCGACGGCACGACCGACCTGCTGGCCACCGCCGTGGCCACCTCGCTCTGCGACCGGCTGCTGCAGGGCGGAGTGGAGCATCTCCACTTCTACACCCTGAACCGCCCCGAACTGACGCGCGACATCTGCCACGCGCTCGGGATCACCCCCCGCGCCCGTCTGCAGGAAGTCGCCTGACCCGGCCGGCCCGCCTCACCCGCTCTGGCGCAAGGCCCCGTAGGGTGGGTGAGACCCACGCGCCGCCCCAGACGCCCCCCCTCCACCCCGCACCCCGGCCCGCGCGCAAGCGAAGGCCGTAGGGCTCTCCGCCAGCCTGACGGTTCCAAATCCTGCCGCGCCCGCCCGGCGGGTGC
>JBEIDZ010000067.1:0-10175 GCA_040383215.1 Paracoccaceae bacterium
GCTTCATCCGGCACGATCGGATGACGGTTGACAAGGTCGAACCCGGGCGGCGCCGAAACTGCCTCTGGCGCATGGCGGCTGGACCCCGGTCCGCGGCCTGCGCGCTGGGCGAGGAAGCGCTTGACCATGCGATCCTCGACAGAGTGAAACGTGACGACAGCAAGATGGCCACGGGGTCGGAGCGCGCGTTCGGCCGCCGCAAGGCCATGCGCCAGTTCGCGGTATTCGTCGTTCACGGCGATGCGCAGCGCCTGGAAACTGCGGGTGGCGGGGTGGCTCTGGCCGGGTCGCGGGCGGGGCAGGCATCGGGCGACGATGCCGGCAAGCTGCAGGGTCTTGGTGACCGGGCGCGCGGCCACGATCTCGCGCGCAATGCGGCGGGCGGCGCGTTCCTCGCCATAAAGAAACAGGATGTCGGCGAGGGCAGCCTCGGACAGGCCGTTGACCAGGTCGGCCGCCGTCGGCCCGCCAGGACCCATCCGCATGTCGAGCGGGCCATCCTTCTGGAAGGAGAAGCCGCGTTCGGCGGTATCGATCTGCATGGAGGAGACGCCAAGGTCGAGCACAACGCCGTCAAGCGGTTCGCCGGCGATGGTGTCGAGCGCGGAGAAGGTGCCCGGGTGCAGGGTCAGGCGGTCGCCATAGTCCGCCGCCCAGGAGGCAGCGAGCGCGAAGGCGGTGGGGTCGCGGTCGATGGCGATGACGCGGTCTGCGCCGGCCTCGAGCAGGCCGCGGCTGTAGCCCCCTGCCCCGAAGGTCCCGTCGACCCAGACGCCCGCAACGGGCGCGACCGCCTGCAGCAGCGGGCGCAGAAGGACGGGGATATGGGGAACGGCAATCGCGGCAGCGGATGACATCGGACCCTATCCACTGCCAAGCGGGCCAAGCAGGCTGATCGGGTCAAATCCCTCACCCGCAGCCGAAAGCCAGTCCTCGAGCGACCGCGCCTGCGTCGCGGCAAAGGTGTCGGCATTCCAGATTTCGCAATAACTGCCAAAGCCCATGAACATGACCTCGCCCTCATCGAGGCCGAGCTTCTCGCGCTGGCGCTGGGGCAGGACGATGCGGCCGTCCTTGTCGGTCTCGATCTCGGCGGACTGGGCGAGATAGACATAGGCGAGGTTGCGCATCTCCTGCGAGCCGTCCTGGCGCGCCTCGATGCGGGCCTTGATCTGGTCGAAGGCGCGGATTGTGTAAAGTCGCAGATGCCCTCTGAGATGCGCGCCATAGGCGAGCTGGAACCGCGGCAGGGCGCCGTCAGGCCGGGCGGGGTCGCCCGCATCAAGGACGCGGCGCAGCGGCGCGGGGATCGAGACGCGGCCCTTGGCGTCGATCCTCTGAGGATATTCCCCGGTAAAGCTGATGCTGCTGCCTGACACGGCGGACCGGTCGTTCCCTGCCCCGCCCAGATGTGATATCCTGAAATCGAAAACGGCGGATCGTGCTGCTGCCACTGCACAATCCGCCGCCTTCGTCCCGTCTCCGGGATGTCCGACTGCGCGCGCCACCTGGGGGGATGTCTGCTCGCTCGCGCGCCGGATTCTGTCGTCCTGGTAAGTCGGGTGCCTGTATGAAGCCTGCCGTCTTTTCTTGTTTCGTCTCCGGTGACCGATCTCATCGTCGGGTCTTTGTCGGTTCTTCAGGAGACTGTCTGTCCCTTGTTACCGTGAGACAATGATTGCCTTGGGACTTCATGGGACGCAACGGGAATTTACGGGAATTTGGGGGAAGTGCAGGAAGGCCACGCCCCCCGACGCTCGCGATGCCGTGATGAAAGAGAAGAGTTGACGCACCATATCGTGAGGTTTTGCCTCGAACCATCAAGATATGGTATCCCGTGAGGTCTGAGGCGACCTGCCGGCATGTCGGCCAGCCGCGTTTTTTCCGGTTGCTGTCTCTCTCTAGTCGGAACAGTCAGGCAGGCCCTGACCCGGGCGGCGGCGGCGTTTCCCGTCCTGTCCCGGCCGGACAGGGTCGAATCACGGCCACGTGACGCCGGCCTGCGCGCCTGGAGCCGGGCAAACTGCCTGTCCGCCCCGCCACCGCGTGCGACGATTCCATGAATTCCCGGGCGCCACCGGACACCGGGCCGCGCGGGCAGAACGGTCAAGCCATCCCGCCGGCGACAAGACCCTCGGCCAGCCGCGCATAGGCCCGCGCCATCGGCCCCTCGCCCAGCGCCACGGGCCGGCCCGCATCGCCCGACAGGCGGGTGTCAAGGTCGATGGGCAGGCTGCCCAGCAGCGGCAGACCCAGCCGTTCCGCCTCGGCCGCGACGCCGCCATGGCCGAAGATGTGGCTTTCGTGACCGCAGGCGGGGCAGGTGAAGGTGGACATGTTCTCGATCAGGCCGAGGATCGGCGTCTTGAGCGTGCGGAACATGTCGATCGCCTTGCGCGCATCGAGCAGCGCCACATCCTGCGGCGTGGAGACGACGATGGCTCCGGTGAGCCGGGTGCGCTGGCAGAGCGTGAGCTGCACATCGCCCGTGCCGGGCGGCAGATCGACGATCAGCACGTCAAGCCGGCCCCAGGCGACCTGTCCCAGCATCTGCTGCAGCGCGCCCATCAGCATCGGGCCGCGCCAGACCACGGCACGGTCGGGGTCGAGCATGAGGCCGATCGACATCATCGTCACGCCATGCGCGGTGAGCGGGATGATGGTCTTGCCATCGGGCGAGCCTGGGCGGGCGGTCACGCCCATCATCCGCGGCTGGGAGGGGCCGTAGATGTCGGCGTCGAGCAGGCCGACGCGGCGGCCAGCGCGGGCCAGTGCCACAGCCAGGTTCGCGGCGACGGTCGACTTGCCCACGCCGCCCTTGCCCGAGCCGACGGCAAGGATGCGGTCCACCCCTGCCACGTCCTGCGGACCGGCCTGGGGCGTGGGATGGCGCCCGATGGTCAGCGAGGGCGGCGCGGCGGCGGGCGCAGGCTTCGGCGCAGCAGGACCATGCGCGGTCAGCACGACCGTGACCGAGGTCACGCCGGGGAGGGCACGCACGGCGGCCTCGGCCGCGGCCCGATGCGGCTCCATCGCGCGTGCAAGACCGGCATCTGGTGCCTCGATGACAAAGCGCACCACACCGCCGTCGATCCCGAGCGCGCGGATCATGTCGCGCGACACCAGATCGCCGCCATCGGGCAACCCGATCCGCGCCAGAGCGGAGAAAACCTGGTCGCGGGTGACTGACATCGTCATACTCCTTATCGCCGCAGGCGGGCGGCAACCGGACAGCGCGTGTCAGTCCCTTCGCAAACCGCCGTATCATCAGCCAAGATGTGTCGGCTTCGCCACGAAGCGCAAGCCGATGCGACCAATTGGCAGCCATGACCGGGCTTCCAGGCCGGAAAAGGTCAGCATCTCATATGCATTTGCTGCATGGCAGCATTGACGCGACGATGCATTGTGCAGGTGCAGCAAAAGTCTAAGTCTGATCTTGTCAGCGCTAACACCCCTGCACGATCAGCGGGCGCGAGCCTGGCAGACGACCGAGGACAGCAGAAAGAAAAAGGATAAAGACATGGCCTTCCTGACCGACACGCGCATCGCCGCCGGCTCGCTTGCCGAACGCTTCGGCCGCATCCGGGCCGCGATCGAGGACGGCTTTGCCCGGCGCAGCCTCTACCGCAGGACGCTGGCCGAACTGCAGGCGCTGACCGACCGCGACCTGGCCGATCTGGGCATTGCCCGCGCCGACCTCCCGCAGCTCGCCCGCGCCGCCGCCACGGGCAAATGATTTCGCTTCCGGACCGGTCCCTCCTCCCTGGAGCCGCTCCGTGACCCCGGCCCGCCCTCTCCTCCTCCCTCTGGCGGGCCGAGACAGGCGGCGGCACCGTTCCTCCTCCCCGGTGCCGCCGTTTCCTGCATCCGATACGGGCCACCTTCCTCCCCGAGGTCCGTGATCCTGACGGCGGCGCCCCTCCTCCTCTCCGGGCGTCGCCGTCTTTTTCGCTTGCACCGCCCGCGTCAGAGCGGTTGATCGGCGCGACGACGACAGGGGGTGACATGAGGTTTTCACTCGTCTCGGCGGCGCTTGTGGCGGCGCTCGTGGGCTATGGCTCGACCATCGCGATCGTGCTTGCGGCGGCGGCAGCGGTCGGGGCGAACGCCGGGCAGACCGCCTCCTGGGTCGTCGCTGTGTGCCTCGCCAAGGCGGCGGGCAGCCTCATCCTCTCGGTCTGGACGCGCATTCCGGTGCTGCTCGCGTGGTCGACACCCGGTGCGGCGCTGATCGCGGCCACGACCGGGATCAGCATGGCCGAGGCCGTCGGCGCCTTCATCCTCGCCGGACTGCTCGTCTTGCTGACCGGCCTCATCCGGCCGCTCGGGCAGCTGGTCGCGATGATCCCCGACGGCATCGCCTCGGCCATGCTGGCAGGCGTGCTCCTGCCCTTCGTTCTGCGGCTTGCGCCGGCGCTGGGCGACACGCCGCTCGTCGTCGGCGCGATGACGGCTGTCTTCGTGCTGGTGCGCCTGCGCAACCCCGCCCTGGCGGTGCTCTGCGCGCTGGCGCTCGGTCTCGCGCTCGCCTTCGTCACGGGGGCGGCGGTCTGGCCTGCGCCGAACCTGCCCTGGCCCAGGGTGGAATTCGTCGCCCCCGCCTTCCGGGCCGAGGTGCTGCTCGGCCTCGGCCTGCCGCTCTATCTCGTCACCATGGCCTCGCAGAACCTGCCGGGCTTTACCACCCTGCGCGCGGCCGGCTTTGTCCCGCCGGTGCGCAAGGCTCTCGCGGTGACCGGGGCGCTGTCGGCGGTCTCGGCGCTCTGGGGCGCCCATACCGTCAGCATGGCGGCGATCACCGCGGCGATCTGCCTCGGCGACGATGTCCATCCCGACCGCGGCGCGCGCTGGCGCGTGGGCATCGCCTATGCGGCAGTCTGGGCCGGGCTCGCGCTGCTCGGCCCGGCGATCCTCGCCATTCTCGGCGCGCTGCCTGCGGGGCTTCTCGCCGCAATCGTGGCGCTTGCGCTGCTCGGGCCGCTGACCGGCGCCCTCGCGGGCGCCTTCGCCCCGGCACCGCAGCGCTTTGCCGCGGCGGTGACTCTGACGGTGACCGCCTCGGGCGTGACCGCGCTGGGCATCGGCGCCGCGTTCTGGGGGCTGGCCGCAGGGCTGGCCATCCACACGGCCGAACGCCTGGCCGCCCGCGCGGCCCCCTGACTCGCGACCGATGGACGAAGGTCCTATTGCCGGCCCCAGCCACAGCGACGATAATGTCGGCAATTGTCCGGTCCGCCACCGGCAGGATGGCCAGCACGCCCGCCTTCCCCGCCGCGCCAGATAGCGGCGGACCGACCGGCGGAACCCGCGCCCAAACCACGTGAAGGACCCACGGACCATGGCTGACAAATCCGCATTCACCCCCGACGAATGGCGCCTGATCGCCGCAAGCCCGATGCTCGCCGGCATGGCTGTGACACTCGCCGACCCAAGCGGCATCTTCGGCACCATCCGCGAGGGCCTTTCGGGCGCCAATGCGCTGCTGTCGGCCCGCAAGGACGAGGGCGCGAATGCGATCGCCCGCGCCATAGCGGCCGATTTCGACACGGCCGAGGGCCGGACCGCCGCCCGCGACGGCATCCGGGCCGACCTGACCGGCAAGACACCGGCCGAGCTCAAGACGCAGGCGCTCGACGGCCTGAGAAAGGTGAGCGCCATTCTCGCCGCCAGGGCGCCCGCGGATGCCCCCGCCTTCCGCCTCTGGCTCAAGGCGATCGCCGGAAAGGCCGCCGAGGCCTCGTCCGAAGGCGGGTTTCTCGGCTTCGGTGGCGTCAGGGTCAGCGAGGCCGAAAAGGCGACGCTGGCCGAGATCGACGCCGCGCTGGCCTGACCCGGCAAGAGAGAGCGGATCGGTGCCCGCAGGTTCCCGGTCGGCGGCTCCGGTTGCATTCGGCTGGACAAGACCGCAAAAGCGGGCAATTTGGCGCCGACCGGTTCCAGACACCAGGCTGGCGAGCCCTGACCGGGGCCGGCGGTATATCTCGAACGGATCAAACGGGAAGGAACGACGATGGATATCACGAAGATGGTCACGGGGGCCGTGACCCCGATGATCGCGGCAAAGGTGGCGGGCGCCTTTGGCGTGCCCGAAACGGTTGTGCGCAAGGTCATGGCCGTGGGCGTGCCGGTGATCCTCGCCTCGCTCATGAAGCGTGGCGCGACGGCGGGCGGCACCGACGCGATCGGCGCCGCGCTCTCGGGTCTGGGCAAGAACCCGCTCGAAGGGCTCGGCGCCGCGCTCGGGGGCGATGCCTCGAAGATCTCCTCGGTGGCGCAGGGCGGTACCGACATGCTGAGCTCGCTTCTTGGCGTCGGCGCGACGGGCGGCCTTGCCAAGACGCTGGCAAGCTATGCCGGCGTCGATGAAAAGGCGGCGGGGCCGCTTCTCGGGCTCGCCGGATCGGCGGCGCTCGGCGGGCTCAAGACCGCGGCCGACACCCAGGGCCTCGACACGGCCGGCGTGATGCGCCTGCTCGGGACGCAGAAGGACCAGATCCAGGGTGCGATTCCGGCCGATCTCTCGCGGATGCTGAGCGCGTCGGGCCTCCTGCCCTCGGCGGCCGAGGTGTCGAGCGCGGCGCGCGCCGCGATCCCCGCCGCCAGAGTGCCCGAACAGTCCGGCGGCTGGGTGAAGTGGCTCATCGGTGCGCTCGTGGTGGCGGCGCTGGCCTGGCTGGCTTCGCAGTTCTTCGGCGGCAAGCCCGAAGAGGTCGTGACCGAGGCGCCGGCGGCCGCGCCCGAGGCGACCGACCCGCTGGTCGTGGATGGCGTGAATATCGGCGACTCGGTCCAGGGCATCCTGACGACGATCACCGACACGCTTGCCGGCGTGACCGATGCCGATACCGCCACTGCGGCGGTCCAGGCCCTGACCGATGCCGACACGGCGCTCGGCGGTCTCGGGACAGCCGTGGGCGCGCTGACGGGCGACGGCAAGTCCGCGCTGCAGGCGCTCATCGGCGGCGCGCTCCCGGCGCTCAAGACCACGATCGATGGCCTGCTCGCCGACACCGCGATCGGCCCGATCCTGAAGCCGGCGCTTGACGGCATCCTGGCCAAGCTGACGAGCTACGGCGGCTGACACCCGGCCCACGCGGGGGCCCTTGGACCCATACCGGACCGGAACCACCGGACCAGCGGCGGGGGGAGCGCGACGGCGCTCCCCCCGTTCGTTACGCGGGGGACCAGCCCAGGCGCCGGAATCCCTGGGGCAGGCGCGGAGAGCCTCCTGCTCACCGCGCGCGCCCCCGCGGCTGGACGCGCGGCCGGGGCCGATGCATGATGGCGTATCATGCAGATCGACTTCCTGCTGCCGCTCGTACTCTTTGCCTTCGCCACCTCGGTCACGCCGGGGCCGAACAACCTGATGCTGATGGCATCGGGGGCCAATTTCGGTGTGCGCGCCACGCTGCCGCACATGCTGGGCGTGGGGTTGGGCTTTGTCTTCCTGTGCTTGTGCACGGGCCTCGGACTTGTCGAGGTGTTCGTCCGCTGGCCATTCACACGGCAGGCGCTGACGGTGGCCGCGGCCGTCTATCTGGTCTGGCTGGCCTGGAAGTTCGGCACCGCGGCGCCGGTGGCCGAGGGCGCGGCGCGGGGGCAGCCGATGAGCTTTATGGCAGCAGCCGCATTCCAGTGGGTCAATCCCAAGGCCTGGGCGATGGCGGTCACGGCGGTCACGCTCTATGCCGGCGACCGCTCGGCCGGGGCGGTGGCCCTGGTGGCGGCGGTCTTCGGGATGGTCAACATCCCCTCTGTCGCGCTTTGGGTCGTGGCCGGGCGCGAGATGCGGCGATTGCTGACCTCGCCCGCGCGGCTGCGCGCCTTCAACTGGACGATGGCAGGGCTGATCCTGCTCACGCTCTGGCCGATGCTGCAAGGCTAGAGCGTGTCTGACTTAGACTGAAGCATACCCGGCATGGCGAAAGTAGTTTTGGCATTCGTCGGGTGTGAAGGTGTCGAGGAGGTCTCCGACGCGTCGCCATGTGGCTTCGATGGTGCGCTCTTCGGCTTTTCGGAACAGGGTTTTCAGCTTGGCGAAGACCATCTCGATCGGGTTCAGGTCCGGGCTGTAGGGCGGCAGGAACAGGAGATGCGCGCCTGCGTCTCGGATCAGTTGGCGCGCAGGCGCGCCTTTGTGGCTGCCGAGGTTGTCTGCGATGACCACGTCGCCGGGTGCGAGGGTGGGAGCGAGGCACTGGCCGATCCAGGCGGTGAACATCTCGCCATTGATGGGTCCGTCCAGGACGAAGGGAGCGACAATCCCGTCGTTGCGCAGGCCGGCCAGGAAGGTCAGGGTCTTCCAGTGTCCGTGCGGGACATGCGCCGTCAGGCGTTTGCCCTTCGCGGCCCAGCCGCAGGTCCGTGTCATGTTGGTCTTGATCCAGGTTTCGTCGATGAAGATCAGACGCTTGGGGTCAAGCCTGTGCTGATGGGCCTTCCAGCGTGCCCGGAACCGCGCCACCTTCGGACGAAACTGCTCTGCCGCCATCAGGGTCTTTTTTTGACGGTCTGCCCTGCACGCCTCACGAACCGCCAGACCGTGTCGTGCGCCACATGCACGCCACGCGCCGCCAGTTCCGCGGTCAGCGTACGCATCGTCAGGTCGGGCTTCTCGGCCAGCCGCGCAAGCAACCACTCCCCAGCCTCGCCAGCCAGAGCCTGACGGCGATGCCCGCCGATCTTTCCCGGCATCTGGCCGCATCCCGCACGTTGGCGCTGCCCTATCCGCACCGCAGAGGCCACCGAGACCCCGAACCGCCTTGCCACAGTCCGAACAGTCTCCCCCTCGGCCAACGCGCCTGCAACACGCATCCGCAGGTCCAAAGAAAGTGGCGCGACCATCCAAAGCCCTCCATATCTGGTAGGCCGAATGAATCACGAAAACAAACTTCTGAGAATCCTCATGCCGATTCAATCAGATGCGGACAGGCTCTAGGCCAGAAGGCTCGGGCGCCGCCGAAGATACCTTCCCACGCCCGATGGCGGCCTCAGCGGCCGAACCACCTGGCCCGGCGGCTCGCGCCGAATTCCTCCTTGTCGCGCCGCATCGCCTCTGACGCGCCGTGGAACGTGCCAAACGGCTTCGGCCCCGACAGGAAATCCACATCGATGCGCGCGATCAGCCCCGCCCCGATCTCGATATAGCAGGAGCCCGCCCCCGGGTTGCGCGCCGTCTGCGGCTCGCCCCGCACCATCGCGATGATGTTGGCCGCCACCGTCCGCGCCGCGCCCTCGGCATAGACCCCCGCCTTGGGCACCCCGGTCGCTGCCAGATCGCCCACCGCAAAGACGCCCGGATATGCGGTGGCGAGCGTATGGGGGTCCACCGTCACCCAGCCGTTCTCGGTCAGCCCCGCCGCCACCACCACATCGGCGGCACGGTTCTTCGGCACGCCAAGAAACAGATCGCAGGCCAGCACCGCGCCATCCGACAGCGTCACGCTGCGCGCCGCGTCGTCCACCGCCGTCACGCGCGTATTGGGAATGAAGCCGATCCCCCGCGCCGCAAAGGCCGTCAGGATCGCAGCCGACATTTCGGGCGAAGGCGGCACCGGCGAGGGCAGCGGATTGACCACCGTGATCCGCGTCGCCCCGGCCAGGCCCCGCGCGGTCACATAGTCATGCAGCATGAGCGCGCATTCGCTCGGCGCCGGGGGGCACTTGTAGGGCGCGCCGCAGACACCGACGACCACATCGCCGCCCTTGAATTCCGGCAGGACCGTGGCCAGATGCGCGGCCCCCGCGACCGAATAGAACTCGTTGACCCCCAGCACCACGCCCGGCGTGCCGCTGACATCGTAATCCGCGCCCAGCGCGATCACCAGGATGTCGCCCTCATGGCTGCCCCGGTCGGTCGTCACCCGCCGCGCGGCAGCGTCGATCCCCGTCACCGTCTCGCGCAGCAGCCGCACACCCGGCTTGAGGACATCGGCATAGGGGTTGCGGACCGCCTCCGCCGTGGTGCGCCCGAACATCACGTCCAGCTTGGAATAGCCGAAGACAAAACTGTCGGACCGGTCGATCACGGTCACCGCGACACCCTCGCCCAGCGCCTCCGACAGGGTGGTCGCGAGCTCAAGCCCGCCAAACCCCGCGCCCAGAATCAGAACCCTCGTGGTCATCGGACGCATCTCCCTCTCTCGTGCTGTCCCGGGACCTACCTGAATGCGGCC
>JBEIDZ010000068.1:0-10132 GCA_040383215.1 Paracoccaceae bacterium
GTCATCGGGGCCCTCTGCGGCTGACAGGGGGCACATGGCCGAAGGGGGGGCGTTTGGCAAGTCCCTGCGGCCCTACGGCCTCAGGCGCAGCGTTCCGACATCAACCTCGACAGGTTCGAAGACGAGTAGCGACACCGGCCCCCAACGCTCCCAATGGCAGAGGCCCGCCTCGATGGCGGGCACAAGCGCCGCCTGAAAACGCTCTGCCTCGCCTTCGACAGGACCACACATCGTGGATGTGTCGTCCATGGCACAGACTGCCCCAAGCAGTCGCAGCACGCGCACCAGCGGGCAACTCAGGCGCTCGGCCACGGTTCCGATGGGCGGCGCCGGCGCTCCCTCCCGGGTTCGATCCTCGATATCCTCCAGTCGGACCAGCCTGTCATAGCCAAAGTTCGTCAAAAGACCGCCATGATGGTTCGAATAGGCCAGAGAGTTGACATAGACCGGATCGACGTAGGTATCGAGCGGGTCGTCCCGGTAGTGCCGGCTCATTTCGCTGGCAAGCCCGCCCCAGCTCCAGCCGTCGAACGGCGACGCAATCACGAGGTCACGACTGTAGGCAAGACGCTCGTCGGGTGTCAGCCGGTCGGGTGCATAGGGGTCAGCCCTCTCGGCCTCGAGGAGCTGGCGCAGGAGGGCGCGGTTGTAAGGATCGCGAGCCAGTCCCGCGCGCGCCTGAACGAACGCGCGATGCGCGACGATCGCGGTCATCGAAGGATCATCAATCACGCCCTGCGACATGCGCAGCATGTCGTAGTCATAGGCGAGATCCATGTCCGTCATGGCGGGGTCGTCGAAGACCGGGCGCATCGCGGCCAGTTCCGAAGGATCGCTGTCATGCATGAGAAACCTGACCCGCGCCTGATCGAGCACGGGATGTGGGTTTGCATCGATCGCCGGAATGATCGAGTGGAGCATATACGAGGGGATGGAGCCACGCGACAGGTTGTCGAGGATACAGGTCATGACGTCATAATCCGCAACATCCCTTACCGATCCGGCATAGATGCTGCAGAGACGCTCGATTTCGGCCCCACCCCCGCCGCCCCATTGCGGCTCCGCCTGTACTGTTGCCCGCCAGAGGGTGTCGCGTTCCGGAACTGCGGCCATCGCAGCTGCCACGACGGAATCGAACATGGAGGGAGACAGCTTATGCGTGGTCCTCTGAAAGATCATGACCGCGTCCGTCGCGGGAGGAAACCCCGCTTCGGCCGCGTAGGCGTCAAGAGCGTGCTCCATCGCCCGGTCCTGAAGTTTCGAAAAGGCGGCCAGGGCAGAAGGGTGCGTGTCCGAAACCGTATCTTCCCCCCGCAGGGCAAAGCTGTCCTCGTAGTCGCGGAAGGCGGCCACTGAGGCGGCAAACGCGGAACCTGGCCTTTCGGAATGCCATTTTCCGATCCCGTCACGGACGGCAGGATCGGTGACGACAACAGCCTCCACCATGCTGCGCAGGTCCACCGCGCGCAATTCGCCCGCGCGGAAGGCGGCAAAGGCATCGGCAAAGGCCTGTTCGAGGCCCGCAACATCGCCGGCGCGGGCAAGGTCGCGCAATGCGTCATGATCGGGCGCCGCCCAGGCAAGTCCGGGCAAAAAGACCAGAACAGAAAAAAGCAGGTGGCGCATGATACAGGCTCCCCCAACCCTTCACCCCGAAGCTCCTCGAGCTGCGGCACAATCGTTACGGCTCGCAGTTTGGACCCAGGAATCCGACAACAAGATGTCCCGTCGGTGGCACAACCGGAGATCGGCGTCGCCCCGGGCGCAAGCGTACCGGCCACTCCGCGACCGCAGCCCCGGGGCTGGCCGCCTCCAGCCGCTCCGCGTGTGTGTCAGGCGCCTCGGCGGCATGACAAAATCCACAGTCACGGGCGCGCGCGAGGCGGACCGAGGCCGTACGCGGCCCTGTCACGTCGCGCCCCGCCCTGTCAGCCGGAATCGTCAGGCGCGTCGAGGAAGGCGCGGATGGCCGCCTCGGTCTCGCGCGGGCGGTCGGCGTGCAGCCAATGGCCGGCGCCCGGGATCGCGACGAAGCGCGCGCGGGGAAAGAGCGCGCGGATCGTCGCGCGGTGTTCGGCGCGGACATAGCCGCTCTCGGCCCCGGTCAGGAACAGCGCGGGCCCCGGGTAAGACCCTCCCACCTCCGGCCAGCCGGTGATCCGCCCCATCTCGGCCTCGAGCACGTCGAGGTTCAGCTTCCAGCGCCGGTTGGCCAGATCGAGGCTTTGCAGAAGGAAGGACGCGATCTCGGGGCTCGCCGCCTGCATCATCGCCTCCGCCTCGGCCCGGCTGGCGATACGGGCCAGGTCGACCCGGCGCATCGCGTCGATCTGGGGCTGCTGGCTGTGGCCATAGGCGACCGGCGCGATGTCGGCCACGATCAGGCGGCGGACAAGATCGGGCCGGCCGAGCGCGAGCATCATCGCGGCCTTGCCGCCCATCGAATGGCCCAGCACGTCGGCGGGCGGCGTCAGCGCCGTCGCGATCACTTCGGCCAGATCGGCGGCCAGATCGGGATAGCCATGGCTCTCCATCCAGGGGCTGTCGCCGTGGTTGCGCATGTCGATGCCCACGACCTCGCCCCGGTCCGACAGGCGGCGCGCGATCACGCCCCAGTTCCGGGCCGAGCCGAAAAGCCCGTGCGCAATCAGCAGCGGCGGATGCGTGCCGGGGCTACCGTGACGGATGATCGAGAGCATCGGAACATATCCCGGACAGCGGCGCACGAAGCGGCAGGGGCGAGCGGGAGAGCGGCTGGCGCACGACCAGAGTGACTGTGACGAAGGCAACAAAGAGCAGCAGATACCAGCTTCCGAGTTTCGCGAAGCTCACCATCTCGCCCGGGCTCTGACCGGTATAGAGCCAGGTTCCCGTCGCTGTGCCCACATTCTCCGCCACCCAGAGCGCGATGGCAGAGAGGAGGGCCGCGACCGGAAGGGGCATCCAGCGGTCGCCGTCGGTCACGCGGAAGATGACCCGGGTGCGGGCAAAGATCACGACTGTCGCGGCAAAAAGGGCGATGCGGATATCGGGCAGGACATGATGCGAGAAGAAATTCACATAGATCGCCCCGGCCAGGGCGAGCGTCAGCGCGAAGGGAGGATAGGGTGCGAAACGCATGTCGAAGACACGGATCACGCGCGCCATGTAACTCCCGACGCTCGCATACATAAAACCCGAAAAGAGCGGCACGCCCATGATCGTAAAGAGGGCGGGTTCGGGATAGGACCATGATCCTTGCGCGACCTTGAACCATTCCATGACCGTGCCGGTGACGTGAAAGAGCAGGATCACGCGCGCCTCTGCCCAGGTCTCGAGACCGAACCTCAGGAAGGCAACCTGCAGGATCAGCGCAAAGCCGAACATCGCGTCGTAGCGATGGACCGGCCAGTCCTCTTGCCAGATGACATGCGTCACGATCAGGCCAAGGAGCAGGAGACCGCCAAAGAGGCAGGCCCAGCCCTGCTTGAGGACGAACATCACGATGTCGGCTATCCCGGGCGACAGGCGTGCGCGCGCCCAGTCGCCAAGGCGCCGTTCAAGGCCGGGTGTTGTCGGGCGGGTCTCGGTCACGACCCGCAGGCTCGCCCCGGCCGGGCCGGGCGTCAAGGGCCCCGTTGAGGTCGGCCCCCGCCCCGGCTAGGGTCCCGGCCATGACCGACCCCAGGCTTGCCACCACGCTCGACGCGCTGCGCCGGAGCCTCGCCGACAGGCTCGGGCTTGGCTCGGGTGACCTTGCCACGCTGCTCGGCCGTGCCCGGCGCAGCCTGCCGCGCCGCCTGCGCCCCGCTGCCGCGACGCTGGCCGAGGCCGAGCGTATGGCCGCCAACCCGCGCCTTGCCGCGCGCATCGATGTGGCCCGCGTCGAAACCGCGGCGCGCGCGCTCACCGACTGGCTTGCCACCCAGAACCCGCGCGAACGGCGGCGGACCGAGCTTGTCAACACCGGTGCGGCGATCGCCTTCCGCCTGCTCGTCACCGCCGCGCTCGTCATCGCCGTCCTCGTCTGGCGCGGCATCGTCTGACCGCCCGCGGGCTTTTCCCAAATCCGGTCCCGCTGCCATGGCAGTTGAATCCCCGCACCATTCCGCACTACCCTTGAACAAGGTTCACGGGAGCAGGCCATGAACAAGACCGAAGCCCGCCGCGCAGAGTTGCGCGAAACACTCGTCAATCTGGCCGAGGCGCAGATCGTCCGGGGCGGCATGAGCTCGATCAAGGCGCGCGATCTTGCACGCGACGCCGGCTGCGCGCTCGGGGCGATCTACAACGTCTTCACCGACCTGACCGAACTTGTCATGGCCGTCAACGGTCGCACCTTCACCCGAATCGGCAGGGAGGTGGCCGGCGCCGTCACCGGCCACGAGACAGAGCCACCCGAGCGGCGTCTGGTGCTGCTGGCCCATGCCTATCTGCACTTTGCCGCAGACAACCAGCATCTCTGGCGTGCGCTCTTCGATCTGGAACTGCCCGAGGACGACAAGGTGCCGGACTGGTACCGGTCCGAGCTGCAAGGTCTGTTTGGCCACATTGCCATTCCGGTTTCCGAGCTTTTTCCGTCACTTGCGGTGCGCGACCTCGACCTGATGGTGCGCGCACTGTTTTCGTCGGTGCACGGGATGGTGCTGCTTGGCCTGCAGAACCGCATCTCCGGCGTGCCGCGCGCCAACATCGAAGCGATGATCGAAGCCGTTCTCCTGCGGCTTGCGGAGCGGGATGTAGAAAAAGTGAACATCGTTCAAAAAACTTCTTGAACGATGTTCAAATCATGGTATGACTCCATTGTGAACAACGTTCATGATGGAGGATACGATGTTCGGAACACTCAAGACCCTGATCCAGGGGGCCAATGCGCGGTCCGAGGAGCGGGTGCGCGCGGCCTATTCGGTCGAACTCATCGACCAGAAGATCCGTGAGGCCGGTGACGGGCTCAAGCTGGCCAAGTCCACGCTGGCCAGCCTGATCCAGCGCCAGCGCAGCGAGGAGCGCCAGATCGCCATGCTCGAAGGTCGCGTCGCCGGCCTTCTCTCCCAGGGTCGCGAGGCGCTGGCGGCCGGCCGGGAAGACCTGGCGACCGAGGCCGCCGAGGCTGTCGCCATGATGGAAAACGAACTCTCCCTGCGCCGCGAGACCCGCGCGAGACTCGAGGCGCGGGTCGTCCGCCTGCAGGCCAGTGTCGAGGCGACGAACCGCCGGATCATCGACCTCAAGCAGGGCGCGATTGCCGCGCGGGCCTGCCGTGACGAACAGGCGCTGCAGGCCCGGCTCAACTCCACGCTCGCAGGGCAGAGCCCCCTGTCGGAGGCTGAAGACCTGATCGCCGGCGTCCTGAACCGCGAGGATGTCTTCGAACAGGCCGCGATCCTGACCGAGATCGACGTCCGGCTCACCCGCGGCGATCTTGCCGACCGCCTGGCTGCCGAAGGTTTCGGCCGGGCGATGAAGACCACCACCGCCGATGTCCTGGCCCGGCTGAAGTCCGAGCCCGTCTGATCCCTCCAACCCCCGAACCGAAAGGAACCGACCGATGAAATCCCTGCAATCTGATACGACGCTGGTCACCGCCCTGAACTTCTTCGGCGTCGTCATCGCCTACGTGCTTCTGGCGATTTCGCTCTACCTCTCGACCGACGTGCCGCTGGCAACTAAGGGCTACTGGGGCATGGCCGTGCTGCTGCTCACGATCTGCCTCGTGAACTTCGTGAAGTATCGCTTCGAAACGATGGCGAACGAAGACCGCATCCGCCAGCTTGAAGAGGCCAAGAACGAACGCCTGCTGGCCGAATTCGTGACCGACGCCAAGAAGGTCTGACACCGCCTGAAACGAAAAAGGCCCCGCGCGATGCGGGGCCTTTTGCCGTCTCCGCGGTCTCAGAGCCCCGGATAGATCGGAAAGCGCTGGCAGAGGGCCTCGACCTCGGCGCGCACCGCGGCCTCGACCGCGCCGTTGCCCTCCTCGCCATGGACGGCGAGCCCGTCGGTCACCCGCACGATCCAGCGCCCGATCTGGCGGAACTCCTCCTCGGCAAAGCCGCGCGTCGTCGCCGCCGGCGACCCCAGCCGCACGCCCGAGGTGACCGTCGGCTTCTCGGGGTCGAAGGGGATGCCGTTCTTGTTGCAGGTGATATGCGCCCGGCCCAGCGCCTTTTCGGTCGCGTTGCCCTTCACGCCCTTGGGGCGCAGGTCGACAAGCATCAGATGCGTGTCCGTCCCGCCCGTGACGATGTCGAGCCCGCCCTTCATCAGCTCGTCCGCCAGCGCCTGCGCATTGCGGATCACCTGGCCCTGATAGGTCCTGAACTCGGGCCGCAGCGCCTCGCCGAAGGCCACCGCCTTGGCCGCGATCACATGCATCAGCGGCCCGCCCTGGATGCCCGGAAAGATCGCAGAATTCACCTTCTTGGCGATCTCCTCGTCATTGGTGAGGATCATGCCGCCGCGCGGCCCGCGCAGCGTCTTGTGCGTCGTGGTCGTGGCCACATGCGCATGGGGGAAGGGCGAAGGATAAAGCCCCGCCGCCACCAGCCCCGCGAAATGCGCCATGTCGACCAGAAGCCAGGCCCCCACAGTGTCGGCAATCGCCCGCATCCGGGCAAAGTCGATCACCCGCGGAATGGCCGAGCCGCCGGCGATGATCATCTTCGGCCGGTGCGCGGCGGTCAGCGCGGCGATCTGGTCGTAATCGATCAGGCAGTCCTGCTGACGCACCCCGTACTGGACGGCATTGAACCACTTGCCCGACTGGTTCGGCCGCGCCCCGTGCGTCAGGTGTCCCCCGGCGTCAAGGCTCATCCCCAGGATCGTGTCCCCGGGCGTCAGCAGCGCCAGGAACACGCCCTGGTTCGCCTGGCTGCCCGAGTTCGGCTGCACGTTGGCAAAGCTGCAGCCGAACAGCGCGCAGGCCCGCTCGATCGCCAGGTTCTCGGCCACATCGACATACTGGCAGCCGCCGTAATAGCGCTTGCCGGGATAGCCCTCGGCATACTTGTTCGTCATCACCGACCCCTGCGCCTCCATCACGGCGGCCGAGACGATGTTCTCCGACGCGATCAGCTCGATCTCGTGCCGCTGGCGGCCAAGCTCCTGCCGGATCGCGGCGGCCACCGAAGGGTCGCGCGCGGCCAGACTTTCGCTGAAAAAGCCGGAATCACGGGTGGGCGCATTCATCGGGGTTCTCCTGTCGGGCTGCGGGCCGGGGGCCGGGCCATTCTGGTTGCACGAGGTCGCGCGGCGACATAGCGCAAAAGTCCCGTTTCGACAGGGTTAAAAATCGACACCCCTCCGGCCTGCCGCGCCATCCCCCGCGCCCGCCCGCGCAAATCCGTTGCCTTTCGGGCGCCTGCGGGGGACAAGAGTGCAGTCCGGAGAGCCCCGCCATGCCGCCCCGCCGCATCGCCTTCACCGCCAGCGACGCGCCCCTCGCTCAGGAGGCCCGCGCCCGGCTGGTCGCGCGCTACGGCGACGCCCCGCTCGACCGGGCCGAAGTCGTGGTCGCGCTCGGCGGCGACGGCTTCATGCTCCAGACGCTCCATGCGACGGAACGGATGGAGGTTCCGGTCTACGGCATGAACCGCGGCACAGTGGGCTTCCTGATGAACGCCTATGCCGAGGATGACCTTCCCGCCCGCCTTGCCGCCGCCGAGGAGGCGATCCTCCACCCGCTAGCCATGACCGCTACTACCGTGTCGGGCGAACGTCACGAGGCGCTGGCGATCAACGAGGTGAGCCTCCTGCGCGCCGGTCCTCAGGCAGCCAAGCTTCGCATCTCGGTTGACGGTCGGGTGCGGCTCGAGGAACTGGTCTGCGACGGTGTGCTCGTCGCCACGCCGGCCGGATCGACCGCCTACAACTACTCGGCCCACGGGCCGGTTCTGCCCATCGGCTCGGGCGTGCTCGCGCTCACCGCCATCGCGCCGTTCCGGCCGCGGCGCTGGCGCGGCGCGCTCCTGCCGCAGACCGCGCGCGTGCTGGTCGAGGTGACGGACCCGGTCAAGCGTCCGGTCATGGCCGATGCCGATTCGCGCTCGGTCCGCGATGTGGCCAGCGTCGCGATCCGCAGTGAACCCGCCGTGCGCCACCGCATCCTCTTCGACCCTGGCCACGGCCTGGAAGAGCGGCTCCTGCAGGAGCAATTCGTGTGACATGCGCGCGCGCCGCGCGCCGTGCCCCGGTCAGACGGCCGCTGGGCTGAAAATAGTTCAACGTTAAACTATCCCGCCTGCAGACGCGCTCCCCCTTGCCAATCGCCCTGCGCGGCGCAAGGGTCGCGGCATGCTGGAACGTCCCCCCACCGACGAGGTCCGTGCCGAGGTCTGCCTGCCCACGGCCGACCTGCGCGCCGACCTTGCCTTCTTCGGCCGCACGCTCGGCTTCAGGCTCGACATGATCTATCCGGCCGACGATCCCGCGGTCGCCGTCCTGTCTGGCCACGGCCTGCGGCTCCGGCTCGACCGCGCGCTGGGCGCGCCGCCCGGTCTCCTGCGCCTCATGACCGACGACCCCCTCTTTGCCGGCGGCGCGCAGCACCTGACCGCCCCGGGCGGCACGCGGATCGAACTCGGCCCGCTCAACCCCCCGCTCGTCCTTCCGGCAACCGAGCATGCCTTCGTCGTCCGTCGCCTGGCCGACGGTGCGCCCTGGGTGATCGGCCGGGCGGGGATGGAATACCGCGATCTCGTCCCTTCGCGTCTTGGCGGCGCGATGATCGCCTCGCATATCCGCATCCCCGATGGCGGCCCGGTGCCCGACATGGTGCATTTCCACAAGGTCGGCTTCCAGCTCATCTTCTGCATCGCGGGCTGGGTCGACGTGCTCTACGAAGATCAGGGCGGGCTGCGCCGGCTCACGCCCGGCGACTGCTTCATCCAGCCGCCCGAAATCCGCCACCGCGTGATGGAAGCCAGCGACGGCATCGAGGTGATCGAGATCGGCGTCCCCGCCGAACACATCACCGAAATCGATCACGCGTTGGACCTCCCCACGCCGCATCTTCGCCCCGACCGCACCTGGCAGGGCCAGCGCTTCGTCCACAACCTCGCCCGCGATGCCCTCTGGCAGCCCTTCCGCCTGCCGGGCTTTGTCGCGCGCGACACGACCATCGCGGCCAATACCGGCGGCGCTGCCGGCGTGCAGGTCATCCGTCGGGGGCAGGGCACCCCGGCCTGGGCGCGCCACGATGCCGATATCCTCTTCGGCTTCGTCATCGCCGGTGACGTCACGCTCGAAGGCGAAGGCAAGGACCCCTTCCGCCTGTCGCGCGGTGATGCCTGGGTCATCCCCCCAGGGCTGGCCACCCGCTGGGCCGACCCGTCCGACGATGTCGAACTGCTCGAGGTGAGCCTGCCCGGCCACTTCGCCACCCACGTCTGACGCCCCCCCGCGGGTGTCCCCCTGCGGCTGCCCTCCCGGCCCCCCATTCTTTGTCCCCAAATATCCCGGGGTGAATGCGGGCCGTCAGGCCCGCAGAGGGGCAGCGCCCCTCCCGCAGCCGCTTGCCAAGCCGTGCGCCGGCGCCGATGCTGGCGCATAACGGAGGACCCATGCCATGACGACCCTGCTCGACCACGCCGCCACCTGCCGTGACCGCGCCTATGCGCCCTATTCCCGCTTCAAGGTCGGCGCCGCCATCCGCGCCGGCTCAGGGCGCATCTACCAGGGCGTCAACGTCGAGAATGCCGCCTACCCCGAAGGCACCTGCGCCGAGGCCGGCGCCATCGCCGCCATGATCCTCGGCGGCGACACCGAGATCGCCGAGGTCGCGGTGATCGCGGACGCCACCGTCCCGGTCGCCCCCTGCGGCGGCTGCCGGCAGAAGATCGCCGAATTCGCCGCCCCCGGCGTGCGCATCACCATGGCCAACCTGAAAGGCGACAGCGCGACGATGACGCTGGCCGAACTGCTGCCCGGCGCCTTCGAGCCCTGTCACATGCCTGACGCGCCGGGCGCCTGATGGACGCCCGCGCCATCATCGCCCGTCTGCGCCGCGGTGAGCCGCCATCCCCCGAGGAACTCCGCTGGTTCGCCGCGGGCCTGGCCGATGGCCGCGTGAGCGATGCCCAGGCCGGCGCCTTCGCGATGGGCGTCTGCCTGCGCGGCCTGGGCGAGGCCGGCCGCATCGCGCTGACCGAAGGCA
>JBEIDZ010000069.1:0-10021 GCA_040383215.1 Paracoccaceae bacterium
AGCTGGCCCGGTCTGGCGAGACCGTCCGGGTGACGCCGACCCTCTTCCGCGCGGCCGGCGAGCGGTTGCTGCTTTGCCGGATCGAGACCGAATCGGCAGCCGGGGCAGCCACCGACAGTCTGGGCCATCATCTGGGCAGTCTTTACGTCCTGGGACCAGATGCCATCGTCTTTGCCGACGAAGAGGGGGCGATCCTGTCGGCGAACGAGGCCTTCCTGAACCTTATCGACGCCGCCCACGACATGGATGTCAGGGGCAAGAGCCTGGCCGAATTCATGGCGCGAGGGTCAGTCGACCTGCGGGTGCTGACCGAGAATGCGCTGCGGTCAGGGCGGATGCGGCTTTATCCGACGAAGATGTCGGGGGCTTTCGGAACACCCCGCCCGGTGGAAATCTCGGTCACCTCGATCCAGGCCGGGACACACACTGTCTTTGCCTTTGTCATCCGCGATGCAGCGCGGATCGAACAGGCACGGCCGACCGGCGCCCCGGTGACAGAGGAAAACGTCCGTTCCGTCATGGAGCTTGTCGGCAGTGCGACGCTGAAGGAGATCGTGGCCGAAACAACCAATGTGGTCGAGCGCATGTGTATCGAGACGGCGGTTGAGCTGACGATGAACAACCGCGTCGCAGCGGCCGAGATGCTGGGGCTGTCGCGGCAGTCGCTTTATGTGAAGCTGCGCAAATACGGGCTTCTGGAGCGGAGCGACGAATAGCGCGCCGGTCGGACAGCCAAGCCGTTGTCAATTGAAGTTTACACTTGATGACAGGGAAGCTGTCTCGATAGACTGACAGCATGAGCCTGTCGCATTCCCTGCCGACACTGCCTGACCGGCGCTGGCCCGAGCCGCGCGCGGCGCTGCGGCTGATCAAGCCGGTGACGTGGTTTCCTCCGATGTGGGCCTACCTGTGCGGCGTGGTCTCATCTGGGGTGCCGCCGGCGGGGCAATGGGGGCTGGTCGTGCTGGGCGTCGTGCTGGCGGGGCCGGTCGTCTGCGGGATGAGCCAGGCGGCCAATGACTGGTGCGACAGGCATGTGGATGCGATCAACGAGCCCGACCGGCCGATCCCTTCGGGACGGATTCCGGGGCTATGGGGGCTCTGGATCGCGCTGGCGATGACGGCGCTGTCGCTGGTCATCGGCTGGTTTCTTGGCCCCTGGGGCTTTGGGGCGACAGTCTTGGGCGTCGCCGCCGCCTGGGCCTATTCGGCCGAGCCGGTCCGGCTGAAGCGGTCGGGCTGGTGGGGGCCGGGTCTGGTGGGCCTGTCCTACGAAACGTTGCCCTGGGTCACCGGCGCGGCGGTGCTGGCGCTCGGTGCGCCGCGGGCCGAGGTGGTGCTTGTCGCGCTGCTTTACGGCATCGGCGCACATGGCATCATGACGCTGAACGACTTCAAGGCGCTGGAGGGCGACCGGCAGACGGGTGTGAATTCGCTGCCGGTCACACTTGGGCCCGAGAGGGCGGCACGGCTCGCCTGCATCGTGATGGCGGTGCCGCAGGTCGTGGTGGCGGGGCTGCTCATCCTCTGGGACAGGCCGTGGCACGGGCTGGCGGTTCTGGCGCTGCTGGCCGCACAGGGGGCGGCGATGCGGGTTCTGCTGCGTGACCCCAGGGGCAAGGCGCCCTGGTACAACGGGACGGGGATCGTCCTTTACATCAGCGGCATGATGGTTGCCGCATTCGCGCTGAGGGGGCTTTCATGAGGACGCTGACCTGGCTGCAGATCGTCCGGCTCGGGCTGGTGCAGATGGCGCTCGGGGCGATCGTGGTGCTGACGACATCGACCCTGAACCGGCTGATGGTGGTGGAGTTCGCCCTGCCGGCCGTGCTGCCGGGGGCGCTGGTCGCGCTGCATTACGGCATCCAGATCACCCGGCCGCACTGGGGTTTCGCCTCGGACCGCGGGGGTAACCGGACGCTGTGGATCATCGGCGGGATGGCGGTTCTGGGGGCGGGCGCTTTCCTTGCCGCGCTGGCACTGCCCTTCTTTACGGCAAGTTTCTGGGGCGGCCTGGCGATGTCTGCCCTGGCCTATGCGATGATCGGGCTTGGCGTCGGCGCAGCGGGAACGTCTCTGCTTGCGCTGCTTGCGACGGCGACGGCCGAACGGCGGCGGCCGATGGCGGCGACGATCACCTGGCTCATGATGATCTTCGGTATTGCGGCGACTGCGGGGATCGTGGGGACCCTGCTTCAGCCCTATTCGGTCGCCCTGCTCCTGCAGATTGTGGGGGCGGTGACGGGCATCGCGGTTGTCGTCACGGCGCTGGCGGTCTGGGGCATCGAGCGGCGCGTGATTGCGCGGCGCGAACCCGAGACGGGGTCCTTCCGGGAAGGTCTCGCCGAGGTCTGGGCCGACCGGCGGGCGCGGAACTTCACCATCTTCGTCTTCCTCTCGATGGTCGCCTATTTCATGCAGGAACTGATCCTCGAACCCTACGCAGGCCTGGTCTTCGGCTTCACGCCGGGGGAGTCGACATCGCTCTCGGGGGCGCAGAACGGGGGCGTGTTTCTTGGCATGCTGACGGTCGGCATTGCGGCGACGGGCCTGCGGATCGGGGTCCTGCGGACCTGGGTCATGGCAGGGTGCCTCGGCTCGGCGCTGTCGCTTGGCGCGATCACGGCAGTTGGCGCGGCGGGTGCGGGGGCGCTGCTCGTACCCGCAGTCATGACCCTTGGCTTCTTCAACGGGATGTTCGCGGTCGCGGCCATCGGGTCGATGATGGCGCTGGCCGGAGAGGGCCGGTCGCGGCGCGAGGGCACGCGGATGGGCCTTTGGGGCGCGGCGCAGGCCGTTGCCGCAGGGTTTGGCGGGCTCCTGGGCGCCGCGATGGTGGACCTGCTGCGCATCGGCCTGCCGGATGCCGACGCCTTCGGGTCGGTCTTCCTGTTCGAAGCCGCGCTTTTTGTCGGCGCGGCGTTGATGGCGGCGCGTGTCATGGACAGGGTGCGCCCTTTATCCGCTCTGGTTCCGGGAGAGTGATCATGGACTACGATGCCGTTGTCGTGGGTGGCGGTCCGGCGGGTGCGACGGCGGCCGAGGACCTGGCCCGGTCAGGGGCGAAGGTCGCCCTGCTTGACCGGGCGGGACGGATCAAACCTTGCGGCGGTGCGGTGCCGCCCCGGCTGATTGCGGATTTCGCGATTCCCGACAGCCAGATCGTGGCGCGTATCCAGACGGCGCGGATGATCTCCCCCTCGGGTAGGAAGGTCGACATCCCGATCGAGAACGGCTTTGTCGGCATGGTCGATCGCGAGCACTTCGACGAATTCCTGCGGCAGCGTGCAAAGAAGGCGGGCGCGCATCGCTATGAGGGAACCTATACGAGGCTGGACAGGCAGGGCGGGCGGACCGAGGTCGTCTTTCGCGACAAGATCAGCGGGAACGAACAGCGGCTGGGCGCAAAGGTCGTGATCGGCGCGGATGGCGCGCGGTCGGACGTGGCACGCGACGAGGTGCCGGGCAGGGACCGTATTCCCTATGTCATCGCCTATCACGAGATCATCGAGGCGCCGGAGCGGTCGGCCGATTACGACCCTGCGCGCTGCGATGTGGTCTATGACGGAACGATCTCGCCCGACTTCTATGGCTGGGTCTTCCCGCACGGGGCACAGGCGAGCGTGGGAATGGGCACTGGCAAAGGGGGCGTTGACCTCAAGGCCGCAACCGCAGCCCTGCGGGCGACCTCGGGCCTGGCGGAATGCCGTACGATCCGGCGAGAAGGCGCGCCAATCCCGCTCAAGCCGCTGGACCGCTGGGACAACGCGCGCGATGTCGTGCTGGCGGGCGACGCTGCCGGGGTCGTCGCGCCGTCTTCCGGCGAGGGCATCTATTACGCGATGGTGGGAGGACAGGTCGCCGCGACCGCGGCAGCAGCATTCCTGAAGTCCGGGCGGGTCGCGGACCTGCAACTTGCGCGAAGGCTCTTCATGAAGGAGCATCGGCAGGTCTTCCGGGTTCTCGGGGCGATGCAGGATGCCTATTACAAGAGCGATACGCGGCGCGAGAGGTTCGTGTCGCTCTGTCACGACATCGACGTGCAGCGGCTGACCTTCGAGGCCTACATGAACAAGAAGCTGGTCAAGGCGCGTCCGCTGGCGCACCTGAAGATCGGGATCAAGAACCTTGCCCACCTGACGGGCCTCGTTTCGCCGTTGCGGACATGACCGAGATGATCCCGGCCTGGGTCAACGGCACCCTGACTCCGGTCGAGAAGATGGAGGTTCATCGCCGCGGCCTGCGGCACAAGGCAGTGAGCGTCTTCGTAATGGACGGCACGAAGGTCCTGATCCAGCAGCGGGCCATGGGAAAATACCATACCCCCGGCCTCTGGGCGAATACCTGCTGCACACATCCCCTTTGGGACGAAGACCCGGCCGACTGCGCCGTGAGAAGGCTGGGTGAGGAACTCGGGATCACCGGCCTCTATCCGGCACTGCGGGAACAGGTCGAGTATCACGCCGAGGTCGGGCGAGGGATGGTTGAGCACGAGGTCGTGGACATCTTCGTGGCCCAGGCCGATGAGCGGCTGCGCGTGGTGCCCAATCCCGACGAGGTGATGGCGGTGCAGTGGGTGGACCTTTACGACCTTACGGCTCAGGCGCTCAGGCGGCCGTTCAATTTCACGCCCTGGCTGCGCATCTATCTGGCCGAGCATAGTGAACTGATCTTTGGCGGTATTCCGGCGCAGTAGCGCGGACCGGCCGGCCATCCGGGGATGATTTCATCGGACGCAAGACATCAGGAGGAATTGATGCGGACATGGATTATGGCGGCGCTTGTGACGCTCTGTGCCGGAAGCGCGGCGGCGCAGGAGGAATTCGGTTCTTATTTCACGGTCCTGTCGACGCAGGACATGTACAATTCCAGCGGAAATCTGCTGAACGATTTCTGCCAGATCGTGCAGCAGGACAGGGCGAATTATCACCGCTTCAAGCGGCGCGACGAGGGTGACGAGGGTGACCCGTTCTTTTCCTCGGCCGAGGCGCGGCAGGTGATCGCGCAGTCCTGTTACGTCGCATCGGGACAGGATTATATCGTCGATGATGTCATGGGCGGGTACCCGCGTTATGTCTGGGTGCAGGTCATCGGCAAGGGCGGGCGGATCACCGGCGTCGTGGTGAACGAAGGCGGCGGCTGACACCGCCGCCGCCTGCGCGCGCCATCTCAGACGCGCAGGCCGACCTTGCCGGGTGCGACGCCCGCCGCCTGCAGCGCGGTGGCGGCGATGTCGTTGGCTGAAAGGCCGGCATCGGCATACATCGCATCCGGGGCTGCCTGGTCGATGAAGCGGTCAGGCAGCGTCATCGTGCGGATTTGCGCGCGCCCGTCCAGCAATCCGTCGCGCGCAAGGTCGTGCAGCACCATCGCGCCAAAGCCGCCGACGGCCCCCTGTTCGACAGTGACGAGCGCACGGTGATGGCGCCAGAGCTGGCGGATGAGCGCACGGTCGAGCGGCTTGGCAAACCGCGCGTCGGCGATCGTGACGGATACGCCCTGCGCCGCCATGAGCGCCGAAGCACGGCGGCATTCGCCGAGGTGCGCGCCGAAAGAGAGAAGCGCGATGTCGCTGCCTTCCTGCAGGATGCGACCGTGGCCGATCTCGAGAGGGTTGCCGCGCTCAGGCAATGTCAGGCCCTCGCCTTCGCCCCGGGGATAGCGGAAGGAGATCGGGCCCGCGTCATGCGCCGCCGCGGTGGCGACCATGTGGACGAGGTCCGCCTCGTCGCCCGCGGCCATCACGACCATGTTCGGCAGCGCGGCGAGATAGCCCACGTCAAAGGCCCCCGCATGGGTCGGGCCATCGGCGCCCACAAGACCGGCGCGGTCGATCGCAAAGCGGACGGGAAGGTTCTGGAGCGCGACATCGTGAACAATCTGGTCATAGCCGCGCTGCAGAAAGGTGGAGTAGATCGCACAGAAGGGTTTCAGGCCGCCCGCCGCCATCCCGGCGGCAAAGGTCACCGCATGCTGTTCGGCGATGCCGACATCGAAGACGCGGCCCGGAAACCGCTTGCCCATGATGTCGAGCCCGGTCCCCGAGGGCATGGCGGCGGTCACGCCGACGATGCGGGGGTCGCGCGAGGCCTCGTCGGTCAGCGCCTCGCCGAAGACCTTCGTATAGGCGGGCGCGTTGGGGCGGGACTTGGCCTGCTCTCCGGTACCGATGTTGAAGCGGTTCACGCCATGGTACTTGTCGGCCGAATTCTCGGCCGGGGCATAGCCCTTGCCCTTGACAGTGCAGACATGGATCAGGACGGGCCCGGTCGCACGCACGCGCGCCGCGCGCAGCACGGGAAGAAGCTGGCTCATGTCATGCCCGTCGATGGGGCCGATATAGGTAAAGCCCAGTTCCTCGAACAGGGTTCCCTGCCCGCCAGGCAGGTTCGTCACCAGCTGGCGGGCGCGGCGCGCATGGTCGCGGAGCGGGCCAGGGAGGGCGGCCTCGAACCCCTCGGCCATCTTCTGCATCGCGCCGAAGGGGCCAGAGCCATAAAGACCCGAGAGGTATTTCGACATCGCGCCGACGGGCGGGGCGATGGACATCTCGTTGTCGTTGAGGATGACGAAGAGGCGCCGCCCTTCGTGACCGGCATTGTTGAGCGCCTCGTACGCCATGCCCGCACTGATCGAGCCATCACCAATGACGGCGATGGCATCGCCGGTCGGCTGGCCCATGTCGCGCGCCACAGCAAAGCCTAGCGCAGCCGAGATCGAGGTCGAGGAATGGGCGGCACCGAAGGGGTCAAAGGCGCTCTCGGTGCGCTTGGTGAAGCCGGAAAGTCCGCCCTCCTGCCGCAGCGTGCGGATACGGTCGCGCCGGCCGGTCAGGATCTTGTGAGGATAGCACTGGTGGCCGACGTCCCAGATCAGCTTGTCGCGCGGCGTGTCAAAGACGGCGTGCAGCGCGACGGTGAGTTCGACCACGCCGAGCGAGGACCCCAGATGCCCCCCGGTGACCGAGACGGCAGAGATGACCTCGGCACGAAGTTCCTGGGCCAATTCGGCGAGCACAGCATCCGACAGACGCCTTAGATCGGCCGGTTCGTGGACGGTGTCGAGAACGGGTGTCATCGGGCGCTCGGACATGCTAGCCTCCATTTCAGAAAAAAGGCGTCACGCGGGTTGCAGCCCTTCGTGACGCCAGTTTCCTGTAGCCAACAGGAAGGGAACTGGGGTCAAAGACCCCGGTGCATCGGACCTTCCGGGAGGGTTGGTCCGATCCTTGCGGGGGGCAGCCGGTTGGTTCCGGCCGCCCCCTGTCAGTCATTCCGAGGCGGCAGCATCACCCTCTGCGGGTGCGGTTTCCTCGGTCGTAGCGGCAGCGGCATCTTCGGCAGCCGGCGCTTCGGCAGCAGCGTCATCCGTAGTTGCCGCCTCTGTCGCCACGACTGCGGCGGTGGCGGCTGGCGCCATCGCGGCTGCATCAGCGGCACGGGCACGTTCTGCCAGGTCGATGAAGGCCTGGGATGCCGGATCTGCGGCAAGCTGGGCTTCTTCGGGCAGGACCGTCCGTCCGAACCAGGCCAGCGCCGCAATGAGGATCCAGCCGCCAAAGACGACGATGGCAGCATAGCCGGCGCCCTTCAGCATCAGGTAGGTGATGCCTGCGCTCAGCCGGGTCCGGTCCGACATGCCGAGCATGAGGTCGTTGTTGCTCATGTCAGGTTCTCCCTAGTTGACCGGCGCATAGCCGTGGGCCTGGGCCCAGACGTACCAGTTGTCCACGACAGTCCCGGTGAGCAGGATGCCGATACCGCCCGTGAGCGTCGTCAGCACCGCAAACCACCAGGCCCAGCGGTGAATCCCCTCCATCGTGGCGTTGAAGCCCATCGTCCAGCGCCAGAAGAGCGCCGCACGTTCGGCCGCGGTGCCGCGGTCCACGATCTGCTCGATCTCGCGGTCGCCGCCGAAGCGGGAGACGGCGAGGATCGTCGCCCCGTGCATCGCACAGAGAAGCGCAGAGCCGTAGAGGACGACGATCGATCGCGCGTGGAACGGATTGTAGAAGAGATTGCCGTAGGTGATCGAGAAGAGGTTGGTCCAGTCGAGGTGCGGGAAGATCCCGTAAGGCACCGCTTCGGACCAGCTTCCCATCAGGATCGGGCGGATCAGCCCGAGCACGAGGAAGAGCCAGATCGCGGAGGCAAAGGCCCAGGAGACATGCTTGCCAAGGCCAAGCTCTTCGGCCCTGAGATAGGTTCTGATCCACCAGCTGATGACCGAGATCAGCAGGAAGAACGAGGCGATGAGCCACCAGCCGCCTTCGTCGAGCGGAGCAAAGCCAAGGCCGTATTCCTGGGCGGGCGGTTCGAGTGCGAGCCAGAAGAGGTCGCGGAAGAACAGGCCGGGCGAGTAGTCCACCTGGGCCCAGAAGGACATGCCCACGATGAAGAACCACAAGAACCCGGTGGCCAGCGACACGACACCGAACGGGCCGAGATAGATCGGCCCGAGCTGTGCGTTACCGAAGAGCCCGAAGAGCGGCGAAAAGCCGGGTTTGCCGAACCGTCCTTCGGCAAGGTTATGGGCATTGTCCATGCCCATCTCGGGCGGACCCTGCACCTGAACCTGTGTGAAGATGTTCTGATATTCAGCCATTTGTCACATCTCCTCTCAGAGGTTCGCCCACCAGGGCAGTTCGGCGTACCAGTCCCACCAGACGATCCATTCGTCGAACCAGATCGTGCCCGAGATGACGATGCAGATCGCGCTCCAGAGACCGGCATTCAGCGCAAGGAAGAGACCGAGCCGATGGATCCCGAGGGGGCCGATGGAATAGCCGATGAGGTCCCGGAAATAGGTATCCTCATGCTCTGGCGACTTGATCTCCTGCCCCTTGGGCGGGTTGACGGCCGACAGCACCAGCGACCCATGCAGCGCGAGCGCGAGACAGGTGGTGAAGAAGAAGGTGATCGCGACCATGTGCGCCGGGTTGTAGTGGAAGTTCCCGTAGGCGTAGCCGACGTTGTTCACCCAATCGAGGTGACTCCAGATACCGTAGGGAAAGCCATAACCCCAGGCACCCATCAGGACCGGGCGGATCACCACGAGCGTGACATAGGCGAGGATCGCCACACCGAAGGCGAAGGGTACATGGTAGCCGATGCCGAGTTTGCGGGAAATCTCGACCTCGCGCAGCATCCAGCTCACGAAGGCGCCGATGGCGCAGATCGTGATGATCTGCCAGAGACCTCCTTCAAGCAGCGGCGCGGCGGCAAGGCCGTATTCGACGGGCGGCGGGTTGATCGAGATCAGCCAGGGGTTCCAGGTCGGTCCCTGGCTTGCCCCATAGAGGATGAGGATCGTCCCGAGGACGGCGAAGAAGAATGTCGTGACCCCGAAGAAGCCCACGTAGAAAGGCCCCACCCAGAAGTCGAACAGATCCCCGCCGACCAGCGTCCCGCCACGGACGCGGTATTTTCTTTCGAAGCTGAGCTGTGCCATCTTCCTTCTCCAAACCGTGACCCCTGCGCGCGGGCCGCGCGGGGCCGTTCCTGTCCCTTCGTTTGTCGCGGGCGGGGCGCGCGGCGTCCCCGCCCGTGACGGTTGCCTTGGGCGCTGCCTTATTCGGAAGCGGCGGCGACCCTGAGGTCGGGGTTGAAGGCGCGGTTGAACCAGTTGGTGTGCGGATTGCTCAGCAGCACCAGATGGATCATCGCGGCCAGCAGGAACAGAAACACGCCCTGGGCCACGAAGACGCGGCGAGGATCGAAGACCTGCCAGATCTTGTAGAACTGTGACATGGTGCTCTTCCTTCCTACCAGCTGAACCAGGGCAGTTTGATGTACGTCAGGATATGAGCGACGATGGCGATGATCGTGAAGATCCAGAGCCCGCTCATATACACCGAGTGCAGTTCCTGCGCCTGCTCGTCAGTGAGACCCGTGAAGGACAGGTCTGTTCTATCAGCCATGTTTTCCTCCGAAAAACTGAACTGACACCGCGCGTCCCCCGCGGCCGGGTCCGACAGAGGCTCATCCTCTGCCCTCACTCCCGCGGGCGCGCGGGCGCGCCC
>JBEIDZ010000070.1:0-9982 GCA_040383215.1 Paracoccaceae bacterium
CCCATTTTCTGTCCCCAAATATCCCACGGGGGTGCGGGGGCGTGAAGCCCCCGCCCCGGCCGGGGCCGGGTGCGCCCTTTCCTGCCACAGGCACGCGTTGACCGATATCACCATTCTTGGCGCCGGCATCTTCGGACTCTCGCTCGCCTGGGCCGCCGCCCGGCGGGGGGCGCGCGTCACCGTCCTCGACCCAGCCGGTCCCGGCGCCGGGGCCAGCGGCGGGGTCGTCGGCGCGCTTGCCCCCCATGCGCCGGAACACTGGACCCAGACCAAGGCCTTTCAGCTTCAGGCCCTGCTCATGGCCGGGGACTGGTGGGCGGAGATCGCCGCGGCGGGGGGGCGTGACCCGCTCTTTGCCCGCGCGGGCCGTCTCCAGCCCCTCGCCGATGCCGCGGCGCTCGACCGGGCCACGGCGCGGGCTGATGCGGCCGGCTCGCTCTGGCCCAGGTCGGCCCGCTGGGAGATTCGGTCCGCATCCGATTTCGCCGGCTGGCTTCCTCCGGCGCCCACCGGGCGGGTCGTCCACGACACGCTTTCCGCCCGCATCGCCCCGCGTGCGGCTCTTGCCGCGCTTGCCTCCGCGCTCGCCGCGCAAGGCGGGCGCATCCTGGCCGAAGGTCCGGCCCGGGGCGCGGTCGTCCATGCCACCGGCCATGCAGGCCTTGCCGGGCCGCCCCCGCTTGGCCAGGGTGTCAAGGGGCAGGCGGCGCTTCTTGCCCATGACGCGCGCGACCTGCCCCAGATCTATGCCGGCGGGCTACACATCGTGCCCCATGGCGACGGCACGACCGCCATCGGCTCGACCACCGAGGAGGACTGGCTCGACCTTGCGGCCACCGATGCCCGGCTCGATGCCGTGATCGCGCGGGCCCGCGCGATCTGCCCGGCGCTCGTGGCGGCGCCCGTCATCGCGCGCTGGGCCGGCATCCGTCCGCGCGCCACCAGCCGGCAGCCGCTGCTTGGCCCCCATCCGCACCATCCCGGCCAATTCATCGCCAATGGCGGCTTCAAGATCGGCTTCGCGCTCGCCCCCCTTGCCGGCGAGGTCATGGCCGACCTCATCCTCGCGGGCCACGACCGGATCCCCGATGCCTTCCGGCCGGCCTGACCCGGGACCGGGATGCTGCAAATTCGCTGCATTCCGACCCAAATCCCCGATGTCGCGGGTCGCAGGCTCCGGGCCACCAGATATGGGTTGCATCCCTGCACCGTCCGCCCCGCGCTACCGTCACGGCCGCGCAAATCCGGGTTTTCCGCAGCAAATCCTTGTGTTAGCCTTTGTTCTAAATCGTGAGGTGTCCGGGCACGTATCCGGCACCCTGAGGCAGTAAAAGGGCAGGCATGATGACCAGTCGGCGGGGCCATTCGGCCCGTCTCGGGCTATGGGTTGCGCTTATTGTCATTCTGGGTTCCGTCGCGCCCCGGCTCTCGGCCGCGCCCTATGCGGCGATGGTGATGGATGCGAGAACCGGTGAGGTGTTCACCTCCGAAAACGCCGATACGCCGCTGCATCCGGCGTCGCTGACCAAGATGATGACCCTCTATGTCGCCTTCCAGGCTCTGGCCCGGGGGGAGATCACGCTCGATACCGAGGTGCGGATCAGCGCCAATGCCGCCAGCGAACCGCCCTCGCGGCTTGGCCTGCGCGAGGGGCAGACGATCAGGCTGCGCCATCTTTTGCGCGCCGCCGCGGTAAAGTCGGCCAATGACGCCGCCACCGCCATCGGCGAGGCCCTTGCCGGGTCCGAGGCCGCCTATGCCGAGCGGATGAACGCCACCGCCGCGGCCATGGGCATGCGCAACAGCCATTTCGTCAACATGCACGGCCTGACTGCGCAGGGCCATTATTCGACCGCCCATGACATGACCATCCTGGGGCGGCACCTGATCTACGACTTTCCCCAGTATTACAACCTCTTCTCGCGCCGCACCGCCGATGCAGGTGTGGCCGAGGTCGCCAATACCAACCACCGCTTCCTGGACAGCTATCCCGGGGCGGACGGGATCAAGACCGGATTTACCAATGCCGCAGGCTACAACCTTGTTGCATCGGCCGAACGCGGATCGGTCCGGATCATCGCCACGGTCTTTGGCGGCACCTCGACTGCGAACCGCAATGCGCGCGTGGCGCAGCTGCTTGACCTTGGCTTTTCGGAGGCGCGTGCGAACGTCGCTTTCCGGTCGCCCAGCGATGTGCCCTATATCCAGACAGCCAGCGCAGGGCCTGCACCTGAACCCGCCAATGACAACACCGCGCCGCAGGAGGCAGGCGGTGCCGGCCGGACCATCCGGGTGTCAGGACAGGTCCAGGAGGCGCCGCGTCCGCCGTCACGGCCCGCCGCGGCCAGTGCCGCGCCTGCCGTGGCCGGGACTGGCGATCCGCCCGCCGACGATGCGGTTGTCGCGGCCGTGGTCGATGCGGTCAGCGCCGAGATCATCGAGGATGTCATCGCCGAAGCGCTTCAGGCCTCGGCTGGTCCGGTGCAGCCGGGGGAAGCCGCCCCCGCGGCGGTGCCGCCCGAACCCGGCATCACCTTTGTCAGCGCGCCGGATGCCCAGCCCGAGACCCTGAGGGCGCTGGCAGATGCACCAGCACCGTCAGGGAGCGGAGAGCAGGCCGGCGCTGTTTCGCCGCCCCCCCGGCCAGCCGAGATCATCATGACTGCAGCCGCCATTGCGCCGGGCGACAGTGAAAACCCGGCCGCAACCGAGATGGTGACCCGCGTGTCGACGTCGGGCGGGCGGCACTGGGCGATCAACCTTGGCAGCCTCGAGTCGCATGCCGCGGCGGAGAGACTGCTCCTGCAGGCGGCCATCGCCGAAGCCGGCACGCTTGACGGCGCGCTGCGGCGCATCCAGCAGCGCGCGGGCGGGTTCGAAGCGACCTTTGTGGGGATGACCCGTGACCAGGCCGATCTTGCCTGCCGCCGCTTTCAGGCGCGCGGCATCACCTGTTTCATGATGGGCGAAGAGGGGTGACGCGCCCAGCAGACCGCCGGATGGGTGATACCCGCCGTCTGCCCTATCTGCCGAGTGCTGCTGCCATCAGCGTCCGCGTGTAATCCTCGCGTGGGGCGTCAAAGATCGCGGCGGCGGGGCCGGCTTCCACCACATCGCCGTTCTGCATCACCATCACCTTGTGCGCCATCGCCCGCACGACCTTGAGGTCATGGCTGATGAAGAGATAGGCGAGCCCGTACTTGCGCTGCAGGTCGCGCAAGAGTTCCACGATCTGCACCTGCACCGTCATGTCGAGCGCCGATGTCGGCTCGTCCAGCACCATCAGCCGCGGCTTGAGGATCAGCGCCCGCGCGATGGCGATGCGCTGGCGCTGCCCGCCGGAAAACTCGTGCGGATAGCGCCCCATCGTCGCGGGATCGAGCCCGACCTCGCGCATGATCGCGGCCACCATCGCGTGCCGGTCCTGCCCGGGCTCGACCCCGTGGACGCCCAGCCCCTCGGCGATGATCTGTTCGACCGTCATCCGCGGCGACAGCGAACCGTAGGGGTCCTGGAACACGATCTGCATGTGCCGGCGCAGCGGCCGCATCTGCCCCTGGGTCAGCCCCTGGATGTCGCGGCCCAGAAAGACGATCCGCCCTTCGGACCGGATCAGCCGCATGATGGCGAGCGCGAGCGTCGTCTTGCCCGATCCGCTTTCGCCGACGATCCCCACCGTCTCGCCCGCCCGCACGCTGAGCGTCGCGGCATTGACCGCCCTGATATGGCCGACCGTGCGCTTGAGCAGCCCGCGATGGATCGGAAACCAGATGCGCAGCGCCTCGGTCTCGGCCACCACTTCGGCGCCGTCGGGCACCGGCGCGGGCAGGCCGGTCGATTCGGCCGCCAGCAGCATCTGCGTATAGGGGTGCCTGGGGGCCGCGAAAATCGCGGCCGTCGGGCCCTGCTCCACGATCTCGCCGTCCTTCATCACGCAGACCCGGTCGGCGATGCGCCGCACGATGCCAAGGTCATGGGTGATGAACAGAAGGCTCATCCCCTCGCGCGCCTTGAGTTCGGCCAGAAGCTCGAGGATCTGGGCCTGGATCGTGACGTCGAGCGCGGTCGTGGGTTCATCCGCGATCAGAAGCTCCGGCCCGTTGGCCAGCGCCATCGCGATCATCACGCGCTGCCGCTGCCCGCCCGACAGCTGGTGCGGATAGGCGCCAAGCCGCGTTTCGGGGTCGCGGATGCCGACCTTGGTCAAAAGCTCGAGGATACGCGCGCTGAGCGCCGCCCCGTGCAGGCCCTGATGCAGTTCGATCGATTCGCCCAACTGCCGCTCGATCGTGTGCAGCGGGTTGAGCGAGGTCATCGGCTCCTGGAAGATGAAGCTGATGTCGTTGCCGCGTACGCGTCGCAGGGTCTGCTCGTCGGCGCCGATCATCTCCTGCGGGCCATAGCGGACCGAACCCTTCACCCGCGCATTGTCGCCCAGAAGCCCCACGGTCGACAGCGCGGTGACCGACTTGCCGGACCCGCTTTCGCCCACGATGGCGACGGTTTCGCCCTTGCCCACGGCAAAGCTCACCCCGCGGACCGCCGGCACCTCGCGCCCGTCCTGGCGAAAGGCGATGGAAAGGTTCTCGACCGTCAGGACCGGGGGCGGGGCGGCGGTCATGCAAAGGTCTTTCGCGGGTCGAAGGCATCGCGCACGCCCTCGAAGATGAAGACCAGCAGCGAGAGCATGATCGCGAAGGTGAAGAAGGCGGTAAAGCCGAGCCAGGGCGCCTGAAGGTTGTCCTTGGCCTGCAGCGTGAGTTCGCCCAGCGACGGCGCCGACAGCGGCAGGCCGAAGCCGAGGAAGTCGAGCGTGGCGAGTGTGCCGATGGTCCCGGTGACAAGGAAGGGCATCATCGTCACCGTCGCCACCATCGCGTTGGGCAGCATGTGGCGGAACATGATCGTTGCATTCGACACGCCCAGCGCCTTGGCCGCGCGGACATATTCGAAATTGCGGGCGCGCAGGAATTCGGCCCGCACCACGCCCACCAGTGCCGGCCAGCCGAAGAGGACGGTGAGGAAGACCAGAAGCCAGAAACTTCGGTCAAGGATCGCGAAGACGATGATGATGACGTAAAGAGACGGGATGCCGTTCCAGATTTCCAGGATGCGCTGGAAGATGAGGTCGGTCCAGCCGCCGAAATAGCCCTGCACCGCGCCCGCGACGATCCCCACGACCGAGGCGATGGCCACCACGACGATGGCAAAGAAGATCGACAGCCGGAAGCCATAGATCACCCGGGCCGCGACGTCGCGCTTGGCGCTGTCGGTGCCAAGCCAGTTGTCCCCCGCGGGTGGCGACGGCGCGACGCCCGGCACATCGACGATGGTGTTGTAGGAATAGGGAATCGGTGGCCAGATCATCCAGCCCTTCTGAAAGCCCTCGATCGCGACCGTGCCGGCGCGGGCCTGAGCGATCAGCCCCTCGGGGTCGTCATAGCATTCGACCAGTCCCCCGGTCAGGATCAGGCATTGCAGCTCCACATCCAGGTATCGCGCGCGCGACGGCAGGTCGCCGCCGAAATCGCGCTCCGAGAAATACTGGAAGACGGGCATCCGCAGCTCGCCGCGGTAGCTGACCAGGATCGGCTTGTCGTTGGCGATGAACTCGGCAAAGAGCGACAGCCCGAACAGCACCCCGAAGATGACGAGCGACCAGAAGGCCCGCGTGTTGCGGCGGAAGTTGCGCCATCGGCGCTGGTTCAGCGGCGAGAGGCGCATCGCTCAGCCCCGGCTTTCGAAATCGATGCGGGGGTCGATCAGCACATAGGTGATGTCGGTGATGATCCCCACGATCAGCCCCATCAGCGAAAACGCGAACAACGTGCCGAAAATCACCGGATAATCGCGCTGCAGTGCCGCCTCGAACCCCAGCCGGCCCAGCCCGTCGAGCGAGAAGAGCGTCTCGATGATCAGCGAGCCGCCGAAGAAGACGCCGATGAAGAGCGCGGGAAAGCCCGAGATCACCAGCAGCATCGCATTGCGGAAGACATGGCCGTAAAGGACGCGGGCTTCGGTCAGTCCCTTGGCCTTGGCGGTCAGCACGTATTGTTTCTTGATCTCGTCCAGAAAGCTGTTCTTGGTCAGCAGCGTCAGCGTGGCAAAGGACGAAATCGTCAGCGCCAGCACCGGCAGCGCGATGTGCCAGAAATAGTCCAGCACCTTGCCCCACATCGTCAGCTCCTCCCAGTTCGAGGAGGTCAGGCCGCGCAGCGGAAAGATGCGCCAGTAGGACCCGCCGGCAAAGAGCACGATGAGAAGGACGGCAAAGAGGAACCCCGGGATCGCATAGCCCACGATGATCGCCCCGCTCGTCCAGGTGTCGAAAGACGAGCCGTCGCGCACCGCCTTGCGGATGCCAAGCGGGATCGAGATCAGATAGGCGATCAGCGTCGACCAGAGCCCGAGCGTGATCGACACCGGCATCTTTTCCAGCACCAGGTCCACGACCGAAACCGAGCGGAACCAGCTTTCGCCGAAGTCAAAGCGCATGTAGTCCCACATCATGTTCAGGAACCGCTCGAGCGGGGGCTTGTCGAAGCCGAATTCCTTTTCCAGCTGGGCGATGAATTCGGGCGGCAGGCCGCGCGCCCCGGCATAGCGGCTGTCCATGTTCGCCGCTTCCTGGCTGATCTCGCTGTCGCCGCCGCCGCCCGCGATGTTCTGGAACACGTCGCCCCGGCCCTCCATCTCGGCGATGATCTGCTCGATCGGGCCGCCGGGCACGAACTGCACCAGCGTGAAATTCACGATCATGATCCCGAGCAGCGTCGGGATCACCAGCAAAAGCCTGCGCAGGATGTAGGCGCCCATGGCGGCCTCAGTCTCCGCCGGTCAGCGCAGCACGCCTGCCGCCCGCAAGGCTTCCGCGCCCTCGGCATCGTACCACCAGAAGTCGAGCTGGCCGAGCGCATAGGGCGGCAGCGTCTCGGGGTGGTCGTACATGTCGAAATAGGCGACCCAGTAGGACGGGTTGTACCAGATCGGGATCATGAACAGATCGCGCCGCATGATGCGGTCGACGGCGCGCACGCCCGCGGCCATTTCCTCGTATTCAGTCGCCGCGGCCACCACGTCGATCAGCTTGTCGACCGCCGGATGGCTGAAGCTCGCCGGGTTGAAGACGTCACCCAGCCCCTGCGAGCCATAGCGCTGGTTGAGCGAGGACCCCTCTTCCAGCCCGTTGGAATAGCCGTCATAGACCATCTCGAAGTCGAAATCGCGCAGCCGGTTCTCGTATGACGCCGGGTCGATCCTGTTGTAGCTCGCATCCACCCCCAGCCGCTGCAGGTTGTCGACAAAGGGTTGCAGCACACGGTCGAAGGTCTGCGCATAGGAGAGGAATTCAAGCTTCAGCGTCTGCCCGTCCTTGCGCAGAAGCCCGTCTTCGCCCGCGGTCCAGCCCGCCTGTTCCAGAAGCCCCAGCGCCGTGCGCAGGTTCGCGCGGTCAAGCGGCTGGTCAGCCTTGGACACATGCGGCACCGTCACCGGCTCGGTCAGGATCGCGGGGTCGATCAGGTCCGCGACCGTTTGCAGAAGCTCGAGCTCCCGCCCCTCGGGCACGCCCGCGGCGGCCAGGTCAGACCCCTGCCAGAAGCTTTCGCGCTGGCTGAACAGCCCGTATTGCAGCGTCTCGTTCGTCCAGGAAAAGTTGTAGAGCAGCGCAATCGCCTGCCGCACCAGCGGATCCTGAAACTGCGGCCGCTTCAGGTTGAAGACAAAGCCCCCGGCATAGGGCAGGCTGCCGTTCGGCAGGGTGGCCTTGATCACATGGCCGTCGTCGAGCGCGGGAAATTCGTACTGCGTCGCCCAGACGAGCGAGGAGTTTTCCTGCCGGAAGGTGTATTCCCCCGCCTTGAAGCCTTCGAAGGCGGCGGTCGAATCGGCGAAATACTCCACCCGGATCGTGTCGAAATTGGCCCGGCCGCGGTTGATCGGCAGGTCCGCACCCCAGTAGTCGGGATTGCGGCGATAGACGATCTGCCGGCCTGGGTCGACGCTCTCGAGGACATAAGGGCCAGAGCCCGGCGAAATCTCCATCCGGCTTTCGTCAAGCCGCGCGCCCGTGCTCTCGTACCAGGCCTTGCTCCAGATCGGCACACCGCCCGCGATTCCGATCCGGTCCCGCACGGGCGAGCCCTCGACGAAGGTGAAGCGCACCGTGTGGTTGTCGATCGCCTCCACGCCCGATACGATCTCTGCCACGGCAGCCGAGTAGGAGGGCAGGCCCTGTTCCATCAGAAGATTATGAGAAAAGACCACGTCCTCGGCTGTCAGCGGAGTTCCGTCCGAGAATTTGACCTCGGGCCGCATGCGGAAGATGACCCAGGACAGGTCCTCGGGCCATTCCAGCGTTTCACAGACGAGACAATAGGACGATGAAACCTCGTCCGCCGTCCCGGTCATCAGCGACTCATATCCCGACGTCGAGAGTGCGCCTGCGAGCCCCTCGCGCGAGTAGGGGTTCATCGAATCGAACGAACCCTGCGCCGAGGTGCTGATCTCGCCGCCCTTGGGCGCATCGGGGTTGACATAGTCGAGATGCGTGAAGTCCGGCCCGTATTTCAACTCGCCAAAGAAGTTGTAGCCATGGCTGACCGTCACCCCTGCTTCCTCGGCCCGCAGGCTTTGCGCGGCGACCACCGCGGCACCGGCCAGAAGCCACACCATCGCGCCCTGTCGCCAGCTTGGCGCGGCGGCAGCAAGGGCAATCGAACGCGGGCGGCGGATCGGTGCGGACATCGTCATCTCCTGCAATGGTCGGGCCTGAAAGATCAGGATATCGGTCAAGAGCATGGTGCGGAATAGCGAACATGCAAGGCGAGATTGCGTGAGAATCCGCACCCATGCCGCTGCCGTGAGGCTGCCGTGACGAAACGGGCCGCCCGGATGCACCGGACGGCCCGTTTCACGATGCGTCACGTTGCTCAGTTGTCGAGACTGTCGAGCCAGGCGATCAGGTTCGCCCGATCTTCGGCCTTGCGCATGCCGCTGTAGGTCATGGTCGTCCCGTCGGCATAGGCCTTGGGATTCTCGAGGAAGGCATCCAGCGCCTCGGGCGTCCATGTCTCGGGATTGGCGGCAATGAGCGCGCCGGAATAGGCCGCAAAGCCCTGCGCGCCCTGCACCGGGCGACCGACGACGCCGTAAAGATAGGGGCCGGTCCCGTTTTCGCCCTGCACGACCTTGTGGCACGAGGCGCAGGCGCGGAACGCGTCCTCTCCGGCGGCGATGTCTGCGGCTGCGAAAAGCTCTTCGAAAGAAGGACCTTCTTCGGTCGATGCAGCTTCTTCCCCGGTCTCTTCGACGGCGACGACAAAATGCTGTTCTGCATGGTCGCCATGCCCCGCCTTGTGGCCATAAATGCCATCCGCGAACCAGGCCCCCAGCAGGAACACCAGCAGCGCGCCGCAGAGCGCGCCCATGGTCTTGGTCAGGGTCATCGTGTCGAACATGTCGCTTCCCATTCAGGCCGTCTTGGTCGCGCTCATGTATCCGCTTCCAACAGCCCTGCGCAAGCTATATGCCCCGCGACGTGATGTCCGCCACCGGTGCGCCGCAAGGGGGTTAACATGGCAGAACGCATCGCCTTTCAGGGGGAACCGGGGGCCTATGGTCACCAGGCCTGCCGCGAGGCGCGCCCCGCGATGGACCCTCTGCCCTGCGCGACCTTCGAGGATGCGATCGAGGCCGTGCGCAGCGGGACGGCCGCGCTTGGCATGATCGCGGTCGAGAATTCGACCTATGGCCGTGTCGCCGATGTCCACCACCTGCTGCCCGACAGCGGGCTGCACATCGTGGACGAGGCCTTCGTGCGCGTCCACATCAACCTGCTGGGCGTGCGCGGGGCGACTCTGGCCGATGTGCGGCGCGTGCGGTCGATGTCGATCCTGCTGGGGCAGGCCCGCGGATTTGTGCGCGACCACGGGCTGCAGACGCTCAACTGGTCCGACAATGCCGCCGCCGCGCGCGAGGTTGC
>JBEIDZ010000071.1:0-9810 GCA_040383215.1 Paracoccaceae bacterium
ACACCGAACGCCTCGTCCGCGACGGACTGATCCCCGAAGGCGAGATCGAGGACATGAAGGCCACTTTCCAGGCCCGCCTCAACGCCGATTTCGAGGCCGGCAAGACCTTCCGCCCGAACAAGGCCGACTGGCTCGACGGCCGTTGGAGCCATGTCGAACGCCAGAAGGGCGAGGAACAGCGCGGCCGCACCGCCATCTCCAAGACCACGCTGCAAGAGATCGGCAAGGCACTTGTCCGCGTGCCCGAAGGTTTCACCGTCCACAAGACGCTCGACCGCCTGATCGAGACGCGCGCCCAGATGTTCAAGACCGGCGAAGGCTTCGACTGGGCCACCGCCGAATCCATCGCCTTCGGCTCGCTCCTGCTCGAAGGCTTCCCTGTCCGCCTCTCCGGCCAGGACTCGATCCGCGGCACCTTCTCCCAGCGCCACAGTGCCTTCATCGACCAGGTCACCGAGGCGCGCCACTACCCCCTCAACGCGATCCGCGCCGGCCAGGCGAAATACGAGGTCATCGATTCGATGCTCTCCGAATATGCCGTGCTCGGTTTCGAATACGGCTATTCGCTCGCCGAACCGAACGCGCTCACCCTGTGGGAGGCGCAATTCGGCGATTTCGCCAACGGCGCGCAGATCATGTTCGACCAGTTCATCTCCTCGGGCGAAAGCAAATGGCTGCGCATGTCGGGCCTCGTCTGCCTCCTGCCCCATGGCTTCGAAGGCCAGGGGCCCGAACATTCTTCGGCCCGGCTCGAACGCTTCCTGCAGATGTGCGGCAGCGACAACTGGATCGTGGCCAATTGCACCACGCCGGCCAACTATTTTCACATCCTGCGCCGCCAGATCCACCGCAGCTTCCGCAAGCCGCTCGTCCTGATGACGCCGAAATCGCTGCTGCGCCATCGCCTTGCCGTGTCGACGGCGGCACAATTCACCGGGCAATCCTCGTTCCACCGCGTGCTCTGGGACGATGCCCAGCAGGGCAACTCCACGCTCGAACTTCTGCCCGACGACCGCATCCGCCGCGTCGTGCTCTGCTCGGGCAAGGTCTACTACGACCTGCTCGAGGAACGCGACCGCCGCGGCCTGACCGACACCTATCTCTTGCGTGTCGAACAGTTCTATCCCTTCCCCGCGCTCTCGCTTGTCAAGGAGCTGCAGCGATTCCCTGAAGCGGTCATGGTCTGGTGCCAGGAAGAGCCCAAGAACCAGGGAGGGTGGAGCTTCATCGAGCCCAATATTGAATGGGTGCTCGGCCGTATCGGCGCACAACACAAACGCCCCCTCTACGCCGGGCGCGCGGCCTCGGCCTCGCCCGCGACGGGGCTGATGAGCCAGCACAAGGCACAACAAGAGGCGCTCGTGAACGAAGCGCTCACGATGAAAGGGAACTGACCCATGACAATCGATGTCCGCGTCCCCACGCTAGGCGAAAGCGTGACCGAGGCGACCGTGGCCACCTGGTTCAAGAAGCCGGGCGATGCCGTCGCCGCCGACGAGATGCTCTGCGAACTCGAAACCGACAAGGTCACGGTCGAGGTGCCCGCCCCCGCAGCAGGCCGGCTTGTCGAAATCATCGCCCCCGAAGGCACCACGGTCGGCGTCGCGGCCCTCCTTGCCACCATCGCCGAAGGCGCCGCGGCCGCAAACCCCGCGCCCGACGCCGCGCCAGCCCCGGCGCCCGCCGCAGCCCCCGCCGCCGCGGCCGCCACGCCGCGCGATGTCGAAAATGCCCCTTCCGCAAACCGTCTGATGGCCGAACAGGGCATCGACCCGGCAAGCCTTTCGGGCACCGGCCGCGACGGCCGCATCATGAAGGAAGACGTGCTGGCCGCCATCGCCGCACCGAAACCCGCGCTGGCCCCGGCAGCGCCCGCGCCGCGCGCGCCCACCCCCGTCGCCGATGCCGCGCGCGAGGAGCGGGTCAAGATGACCCGCCTGCGCCAGACCATCGCCCGCCGGCTGAAAGAGGCGCAGAACACCGCCGCGATGCTGACGACCTACAACGAGGCCGACATGAGCGCGGTCATGGCGCTGCGCAACGACTACAAGGAGCTTTTCGAGAAGAAGCACAAGGTCAAGCTCGGCTTCATGTCCTTCTTCGCCCGCGCCTGCGTCCATGCGCTCAAGGAAGTGCCCGAGGTCAATGCCGAGATCGACGGCGATGAGGTCGTCTACAAGAATTACGTCCATCTCGGCGTGGCCGTCGGCACCCCCACGGGCCTTGTCGTGCCGGTCGTCCGCGACGCCGACCGCAAGAGCTTTGCCGAGATCGAAAAGGAAATCGCCGAACTCGGCCTGCGCGCCCGCGACGGCAAGCTTGCCATGGCCGACATGCAGGGCGGCAGCTTCACCATCTCCAACGGCGGGGTCTACGGCTCGCTCATGTCCTCGCCGATCCTGAACCCGCCACAGTCGGGCATCCTCGGAATGCACAAGATCCAGGACCGCCCCGTTGTTGTTGGCGGCCAGATCGTGATCCGCCCGATGATGTATCTGGCGCTGAGCTACGATCACCGCATCGTCGACGGCAAGGGTGCGGTCACCTTCCTCGTCCGCGTCAAGGAGGCGCTCGAAGACCCAAGGCGGTTGCTCATGGACCTCTGATCGCAGTGGGTTGCACCCACCCTACGTGACGTTGCGCCCAGGCTACCGTAGGGTGGGTGAAACCCACGACACGCAAAGGGAAACGCCCCATGACCGCCGAACTCACCGTTCTCGTTCTCGCCGCGCTCCTGCAGATGGGGCAGATCATGCTCTATTCGACGCTCGCAAACCGGCAGGTCGACATTGACTATGCGCTGTCCCCCCGTGACACACCGCGCCAGCTCTCCGGCATTGCTGGTCGCGCCCAACGGGCCATGAATAACCATTTCGAAGGGCTCATCCTCTTCACCATCGCGGCCCTCGTGGTCCATGTTACCGGCCAGTCCACCTGGCTCACCACCGCCTGCGCCTGGGCCTATCTCGCCGCGCGCATCCTCTACGTCCCAGCCTATATCTTCGGCCTCTCACCCTGGCGCTCGGTCATCTGGGGCGTCGGCTGGCTGGCTACCGCCATCATGCTGGTTGCTGCGCTGGTCTGAAAAGACCCGGAAACCGCACCGACGCGATACCGACGCAATACCGACGTGATACCGAAGCCCCGTTCTGCACTCAGGAGACCCCGATGCCCCATGACGTGATCTTCATCGGTGCCGGCCCCGGCGGCTATGTCGGCGCCATCCGCGCCGCCCAGCTCGGGCTCAAGACCGCCGTGGTCGAAGGCCGCCCCACGCTCGGCGGGACCTGTCTTAACGTCGGCTGCATCCCCTCCAAGGCGCTGCTGCACGCCACCCACGAACTGCACGAGGCGCAGCACAATTTCGCCCGAATGGGCATCGGCGTCACCCCCGCCGTGGACTGGCTCCGCATGCGCGCCTACAAGGACGAGGTCATCGCCCAGAACACCGGCGGGATCGAATTTCTTTTCAAGAAGAACAAGATAGACTGGATCAAGGGATGGGCGACAATCCCGGCCCCCGGTCAGGTCCAGGTCGGCGAGACACACTATGAGACAAAGTCCATCGTCATCGCCACAGGGTCCGAGCCGACTGCGCTGACCGGGGTCACGGTCGATGAAAAGGTCATCGTCACCTCGACCGGCGCGCTCGATCTTGCCTCTGTTCCGGCGCGGCTCGCCATCATCGGCGCGGGCGTGATCGGGCTCGAACTCGGTTCCGTCTATGCCCGGCTCGGCGCCAAGGTGACGGTGGTGGAATACCTCGACGCCATCACCCCCGGCATGGATGCCGAAACCGCCCGCACATTCCAGAGATTGCTTCAGAAACAAGGGCTTGACTTCATACTGGGCGCCGCCGTCCAGGGCGCCGAGGTCAAGGACGGCAAGGCTGCCCTCACCTATACCCTGCGCAAGACCGGCGCCGAATCACGGGTCGAGGCTGACGTGGTCCTCGTCGCCACCGGCCGCCGCCCCTTCACCGCCGGCCTCGGTCTCGACCGGCTCGGGATCGCGCTCACGCCGCGCGGCCAGATCGTGACGGATGCCCGTTTTGCAACGAATATCAACGGCATCCGCGCCATCGGCGATGCGATCCAGGGGCCGATGCTGGCTCACAAGGCTGAAGACGAAGGTATTGCCGTCGCAGAAATCCTCGCTGGTCGGCATGGTCACGTGAACTACGGTGCGAGTCCTTCGGTCATCTACACCCACCCCGAGGTCGCCTCCGCCGGCCAGACCGAGGAACAGCTCAAGGCCGAGGGCCGCGCCTACAAGGTCGGCAAGTTCAGCTTCATGGGCAATGCCCGCGCCAAGGCCGTCTTTGCCGGCGAAGGCTTCGTCAAGCTCCTCGCCGACAAGACCACCGACCGCATCCTTGGTTCCCACCTGATCGGCCCGATGGCCGGCGACCTGATCCACGAAATCTGTGTCGCCATGGAATTCGGTGCCGCCGCCGAGGACATCGCCCGCACCTGCCATGCCCACCCAACCTTTTCCGAAGCCGTGCGCGAGGCCGCCCTGGCCTGCGGCGACGGTGCGATCCACGCCTGAAAAGCAACAAAGGCAGGGTGTTGCATCTTGCCATGCCGACTTGGCCGAAACGCCGGCCGTTTCGTCCCGCCCCATGCAGACCGCGATCCGGTCAAGTTCGCGGTTCACCCAACCCGGATGCTGGAACGGAGGTCAGGGTGGACGTGACGCCCTATAGCCACCCCCGCCATTTGAAATACGCCCAGGTCGCCGCCGCCGACAGCACCATCAGTCCGAGCGCCGCCGGATAGCCCCATGACCAGGCCAGTTCAGGCATATGGGCGAAGTTCATCCCATAGGCCGAAGCAATCAGCGTCGGCGGCAGGAACAACGCCGCCACAACTGACACGATCCGCACCGTCTTGTTCTGTTCGAGATTGATCAGACCAAGCGTCGTATCGCCCACAAGCCCGAGCCGGCCTGAGAGAAAATCTGCATGCACTTCAAGGGCCTGAATGTCTCGCAGCAAAGCCTTGACAGTTACGCGCAGCGCCTTTTCGTCACCCTTCTGTTCGAGCCAGACGCCAAAGACGGCCAGCATTCGTTCCACCGTGAGCAAGGCCAGCCTGATCTGGGCGATGGCCTCCCCCTCCCGCCCGATTGATTTCAGAGTTTCCTGCAACTCCTCGCCCGAAGCGGATAGGTGCCCCGCAAAAGTCCGTGCGGCGGACACGTCGAGTGCCTTGCCCGCCATTTCCAGCAAATCGGCAAGACGCGAGATGATCTCTTCCACGAGACCAAGAAAAAGCCTGACCGGGGTCGCACAACCGCTCGTGGTCCGGTCTGCCCTTGCTCCAAAAGTCTCGAAGGGTCGCGGGGAATGGTGTCGCACAGTGACAAGCCGCTGGGAATCGAGGATGAATGTCACCGGCCAACCCACCCGTTCTCCCTCAGGCAACTGGCCTGGCAGAACGACCGTCATGAAATCCCGCCCGTCCTCGCGGTAAATGCGGTTGGAAATCTCGATTTCTTCCATGTCCTCAAACGAAGGTACGTCGATCCCCAGCGCAGAAACACGCCCAATCTGTTCCGGTTGCGGCCGCCACAGGTCAATCCAAATCGCTCCGATCAGGTCCTCCTCCGGAGCCATCCTGGCAAGCCGCATGTTGTCACGGCGGTATGCAGATATCATTGCGCCCCTCCGGCTTCAGTCCTGCGCCGGCCTGAGGAGGTCGTCAAGCCGCAACTACCGAAACCGACCGTCCGCCTCTGGCCTGGCGGCGAGCAGGTTCACAGGATGAAGAAGTCCCGCTCTGTCGTCACCACGTTACCAGAAAGCCGGGCGAACCTGACTGGCGCGATCGGACCAGTGCCGTCCTGATCGAACCACAAACTACCGGTGTCCGTCTCCTGGATGATCCGGTCGGAGGAATCAGCGGCCTCACCGGTTTCATTGGCTGCAAATGCCTCGGTCGGCAGTTGCCCGATAGGGAGGCCGGGAAAGACAGCATGGTCAAGGAGGATACGATCCGTTCCGCCGACGAAATCCCTGATCACATCGACGCCACCGATGGGGTGAGCGACCGAAAAATGGAAGGAATCCGCACCGTTGCCTCCCGAAACCGTATCGTTCCCTGCACCCCCGTCGAGCGTATCATTTCCGTCGCCTCCGCGTATCATGTCGTCTCCTGCCTGCCCGGAAAGGCGGTCCGAGCCTCTGGACCCGGAAATCGTGTTCGCTCCTGCATTACCCCGGATGATATTGGCCCCAGCATTGCCAGTCCCAGAAAGATTCGCACTGCCCTGGAGCACAAGGTCTTCGACATGGACAGGCAGCCTGTAACTGCTGGATGCAAAGACTGTGTCGTGACCCGAGGCCGATCCCTCTCGGACAGATGCGCCAGCCGACAGGAGATAGCTATCGTCACCTGTGCCACCACGCAGAATGTCCTGGCCGCCGCCCCCAGAAAGAGTGTCCCTTCCTGATCCGCCCCAAAGATGATCTGCACCGGTCCCGCCGCTGAGAACGTCTCGTCCTTGGCCGCCAAAGAGACTGTCATTTCCCCGACCACCCCACAGCAGGTCATCGCCTTCGGCGCCGCGCAGGGTATCGTGACCTCGCATCCCATGAAATCGACCGCCTGCTGCGTTCCCGATCACAAGGTCGTTTCCGTCGCCGGTCACTACGTGCTCGAATCTGCCCGAAAGGCGCCCCCAGGCCTGTCCGTTTGCGCCAAAGGTGTTCGCCGTCAAATCTACTTTCATGTCCGACGTCACGGCGCTGAAGTTGAGCCAGTCCTGCCCCCCATCGCGATCGGCAATGACGCTTCTTGCAGGTTCGAAGCGTTTCATTGCCGGATATTCATTTGTGAAATGATAGACGTCACCCGCACACGGCGACGTTCCGTAGACAGTGATCTCGGCGCCCTCGAGCACGGTTACCTTGCCGGGAGCGCGGCGGTCTATCACCTCGACCCGCCATATACCGGTCGATCTCTCGCCACGAAGCATGTCGACCCCGAATGTCCAGGACCCATCCACTGCATCTGCAGGATTGTCGGGGACATGTTCGGCATATGCTACCCTTACGGTCGTCCCCCCAGGTGACGTCAGGAGAATATCGAGATCCTTCATCTGATCGGACCTTACAGTCAGCGTCAGCTGGACATGGTCGACGGTGATGTCACCCTTGACCCTGACATCACGGACGACGCCCTTGCCGTTCGCATCGGGCAATGTCACATCGGCAAAGTCGCGTCTCCCGGAGACGCGCATCTCGTTTGCACTGGTCCCTGCCGGCCCAAAAAGGTGCCACACCTCTGCCATGCGTACAGCCGCGTGGACATCGACGATGCCGTAACCGAAGTCGGGATGAATATGGTGACCACCACCATTCCAGTTCCGAGATCCGTTCGACTGCCAGGTTCCTTCCTCCTCCCGACCCGGTCGGACTGCATCGAAGTCCGACCCCGAAAGCTTGGCAGAGGCGGCAAGTATATTCTGGACATCCCGCCACCCGAGACCCGGATTGGCATCAAGCATCAAGGCAATTACGCCCGATACAACCGCGCAGGAGGCTGATGTCCCGCCGAACTGCGACGTAGAGTTCCCGCTTTCGTAACCTGCGCTCCCGCGCAGGTCGGTCGTGACTGCTGCGGCAGGTGCCGCGACAAGGACCGAAGTCCCATGGTTCGAGTACCATATCGCGTCGCCACGCCTGCCGGTTGCTGCAACAGTGATCGTGAAACGCGAGGCATTCAGGCCGTCGCCGTTGGCATCAAGTCCATCATTACCAGCCGATTGAGTGATGATCGTGCCTAGGCCGCCACGACCCAGACGGGATAAGTCCCGATAGGCCAGATCGAGCGTATCGGCGAAACCGCCGTCATCCAGACTTTCCGCAAAGACCGCAGGAGACCCCCAACTGTTTGACGAAATGTCGAATTTGACACCCTGTCGGACAACATCGAGGAACGCAGCAAGCTCTCCATTCGCCGAACCATAAACCCATGGCGAAAAGATATTCACTGAGCCCAGCGATACCCCGGGCGCCACACCGACCCCCCCCGTGCCGTTCCCCATCTGGGCAGCGATCAGTCCTGCCACAGCGGTGCCATGACCATTGTTGTCAGCCCAGTTGGGATCAGGCTCGCCATTCAAGGCGTTCCCCAGATCGTCCCGGGCCCTCAGATCCGGATCAACCTGGCCGGCCAGATCACGATGCCGGGATTCCACACCAGTGTCGTAAATCCCGACAGTCACACCAGTGCCGTCGTAGTCCTTCCAGACCTTTCGGATGTCCCCGATGAGCCCGAAGTGCCACTGGCGGTCGAAGAGTGGATCGGATGGGCGCATCAATACTCCTCGCTACCTGATGACCGGCACCGGACGCCGCCTTTGCACATTTGGCCGAATCGAAACGACTTGGTCAATCATCACAACTGACTCGCCGGTATCGCGCGACTGTCAGTTTGCCGCTGACATCCACGCGAACTCTGCTAGACTCTCTGCACGCACTGCGGGCAGTGATTTGCGCGTCAATGGAACCCTGATGGACACCGAACTCCGCGAAAGGATCATCGCTGACCCCGCGGTCGTGCTCGACGATGTCGACATAATGCGGGCGCTTGTAGCCGCCTACGACCGGACAATGGGGAACAACGTTGTCGATCTCCGGGGGATCGCGATGGAAAGGCTCGAAGCGCGCCTCGACCGTCTGGCCGAAACGCACCGCGCCGTCATTGCCGCCGCCTATGAAAATCTTGCTGGTACGAACCAGATACACCGTGCTGTTCTCCGGCTGCTGGAACCGGTGAAGTTCGAAACGTTCCTGCGGGATCTCGGGGGAGACATCGCTGAAATTCTGCGTGTGGAAGCTGTTCGTCTCGTGATCGAAGCAAATTCGCCTGCCGATGACTCGACAGTGAAGAGGGTTGATGGAGTGCTGTCTGTCGAAGCGCAGGGGTTTGTCGAATCCTACATTACGCGCGGTCGTGCCCACGGCTCACGGCAGGTGACATTGCGTCAGATCAGGCCCGAATTCGGTCGTGTTTACGGTGACAAGGCCGATTTCATCCGCTCGGAAGCATGCCTTAGACTCGACTTCGGCCCGGGTCGGCTGCCAGGAATGCTAGCTCTCGGTTCAGAAGACCCGCACCAGTTCACTCCACAACAGGGCACCGAACTCCTTGCTTTCTTTGCAGGAGCGGTCGAACGTGCAATGCGGCGATGGCTCGCTTAAACGCTTATCCGCTTGCCACGTCGGTTTCGGACTGGCTCGCACACGAAAGAAACGTCGCTGGTGCCGCTCCCGCGACTATCTCTGCTTACGGCTCGGATGTCGGTGGTTTTTTCGGCTTCATGGCCCGGCACTTGGGCGAACCGGTCGAGGCAGAAGCCATCGCGACAATCGCTGTTGCGGACATGCGCGCCTGGATGGCGGCTGAACGGGCCAATGGCATCTCTGGCCGGTCCCTCGCCCGGAAGCTGTCGGCCGTGCGCGGCTTCTGCCGCTGGCTGGCTGAACGCCAAGGCACTGAAGCGGTCGCCATCCTCTCTGCCAGGTCGCCGCGTTACCGCCGCAAACTTCCACGTCCGCTTGCCGAAGCCGATGCAGCTGCGATGCTGGCCACAGTCGGCGAAAATGCCAAAATGCCATGGATCGATGCGCGGGACACGGCAGTGGTGACCCTGCTTTACGGCTGCGGTCTCAGGATTTCAGAAGCGCTGTCGCTGACCGGCAGCCACTGCGCCCTTGGCGATGTCCTGCGCATCCGCGGAAAAGGTGGGAGAGAACGGATCGTACCTGTGCTCCCGGCGGCCCGGGATTCCGTTTCTGCT
>JBEIDZ010000072.1:0-9800 GCA_040383215.1 Paracoccaceae bacterium
CCCCCCCCCCCCCCCCCCCCCCCCCCCCCCCCCCCCCCCCCCCCCCCCCCCCCCCCCCCCATCTGCCCCCGCATCTGCCCCCGCATCCGCCCGCGACCCCGTCGGGCACGAAGGGCTTGGCGTCTTCCCGCCCCCTTGCTAACGTGAGCGCATATGTTTTCCGGAAAGCCATGCGCCACACCCTTCCGATTGCGCCCCAGTTCTATGTGACAGCCCCCCAGCCCTGCCCCTATCTTGACGGCCGGATGGAAAGGAAGCTGTTCACAGCGCTCAAGGGCGACGGGGCCGAGGCGCTCAATGACGCCTTGTCCAAGCAAGGTTTCCGGCGCTCGCAGAACGTGCTCTACCGGCCTTCCTGCGCGGAATGTTCGGCCTGTCTGTCGGCGCGGATCCGTGTGGCCGATTTCCGGCCCGGCCGCAGCCAGCGCCGCGTCCTGCGCCGCAATGCCGGGCTCAGGCGGCGCACGACCAGCCCCTGGGCGACTGAAGAACAATACGCCCTTTTCCGCGCCTATCTCGACAGCCGCCACGCTACCGGCGGCATGGCGGACATGGACCTCTTCGAATTCGCCGCGATGATCGAGGAAACCCCGATCCGGTCACGGCTGATCGAATACCTCGATCCCTCCACGCCGGACGATGCCTTCGCCGGGCTGAAGGCAGTCTGCCTCACCGATGTCTTCGACGACGGACTGTCGATGGTCTATTCCTTCTTCGACCCCGAACGCGACCGCGACAGTCTCGGCACCTATGTCATCCTCGACCATGTCGCCCTCGCGGCCGAACTCGGGCTGCCCTACGTCTACCTGGGCTACTGGGTCCCGGGGAGCCCGAAGATGGGCTACAAATCGCGTTTCGATGCGCTCGAAGTCTATCGCGGCGGCCTCTGGCAGCCGATCGGCGACCCGCAGAACTACAGCGCCGAAACCCATCCCCTCTCGGTCGATCCGATCGCGGAACAGGTCGCGCGGATCCAGCTGCCCGATACGCGGCCCGTCAGGGGCTGACCGGGTGCGCAGCCCCGTCTGCGGTCTCTTCGCGGTCACGCTTGTGGTCCCCGATTACGACCCGGCCATCGCCTTCTACACTGCGGCCGGTTTTTCGCTGATCGAGGATACCGATCTCGGCCGGGGCAAGCGATGGGTCCGCCTCGCCCCGCCGGGGGGAGGCGCAGACCTTCTCGTCGCCCGCGCCACCGACAAGGCTCAGCGCGCCGCCATCGGCCGTCAGGCGGGCGGGAGGGTCGCCTTCTTCCTGGCCACGGCGGATTTCGCCGCGAGCCATGCGATCCTGAGCGCGGCCGGCGCACTCTGGGAAGAGACCCCGCGCGAGGAACCCTACGGCACCGTCGCCGTCTGGCGGGACCCGTTCGGCAACCGCTGGGACCTCATCGGACCGCGCTGAGCGCCGGCGTCAGACCGGACGCGCCAACCCGGCAGAGACAAGCCCGCCGAAGAGCCGCGCGACATCCCCGCACAGCTGCCGTTCGGGGACCCCTGCAAAGACATCGGCCAGAGCGGTCGCGATCCCGCGCGCGCTGTCCGGACGATCGAGCATTGCCCAGACCGCATGGGCCACGGGATTGAGCTGCCAGATCGCCGCGCCTCCGGGATGCCAGAGAAAGGCCGACCCGCCGCGCCGCCGCATCGCGACGCCCGGTGTCCGCACCACCTTCCGGTCAGGGTCGAAGTCAGCCTCCCGCGCCGCAGGCGGTGCCGCGCGGTCCGGTCCCGGCTCGGCCCCCGCGGCGGTCAGGCAGGCCCCGAGGCCCCGGGCCGTGCCGAAGGCGCGGCCGAGGAGCGCCACCGCATCCTCCAGATCGGCATAGACAAGCCGAAGGGTGCGCACGCCACGCAGCATCCCGGAGGCGCGTGCAAAAGCCCCACCCGGCGTCTCCTGTTCGGCCATGTTCCGCGTCAGAACCTCGGTCAGGGCTGCATCCCGGCCCATCGCGAAAAGCCGCGCCGGCCCCGCGGCACAACGCTCGAGCCGGACCAGCGCCGTGAGCGGTGCATGTGTTCCGTGCGGCGCGATGCTGCCTGCACAGACAAAACCATAGCGCCGGTCACGCGGACCGAGCGTCGCGGCGACATGGGCCCGGAAGGCCACGCTCGCCGTGTCGGGCAGCGGCAGGCGCAGTCTCGGCGCGATGCCAAGCGCGACAGCCCTTCCGTCCTCCAGAACCGGCAGGATATCGTCGCAGAAGACCTCGATTCCCGGTTCGGCCGTCAGCCGCGCGATCAGCGTGCTCTTTCCAGCCCGTGGCGGTCCTGACACCGCAACCAGCCGCCCGCCGATCCTGAACGCCCCGCAATGCAGCGCCAGCGTCCCGGGCCGCTCACCAAACCAGGCCTGGCCGAGATCGGCCACAAGCGCACAGATCGCGCTCGCCCGCTCAAGGCCGCGGTAGGGCACGGGCCGGTGGACCGAGTGCAGCGCCAGCCGTTCCCGCCCTTCCGCCCCGCGGCCATGCCCGTCACGGACCACGCAGGCGATCGCCGGTCCTCGGGGATGCGCCTGCGTCTCGGCACCGGGACTCCAGCCCCGCAAGACTGCGGCAAGCTCCTGTTCGAGCCCCGTCCCCTCCTCCAGCACGACAGGCCGTGCAAGGCCCGGCCAGCGCAGCACGCGCCAACCGGGCTCCGGCACCTGCGCGGCGGGTGACTTCTTCGTTTCACCGGCACCGGCGCGCATCATCGCCTCGCGTCCCTCAGCACAGGCCCAGGTCGCGCAGCACCCAGATTGGCTGCCGTTCATCGGCGGGCTGGCTCGCCTGCACGTTCTGGCATTCCTCCAGTTCGCGGCGCGTCAGGTAGATCACCGAAGGCGCCGCCCTGGTGGCGCCCGAGGCATCCGATGCCTCGGCAGGCAGCGACGGACTGGTCGGCGAAGTCGGTGTCGTCGGCGTCGTCGGCGAGGTCGGCGTCGTCGGTGTAGTCGGAGGTGTCGGTGTGGTCGGAGTCGTCGGCGTCGTCGGCGTCGTCGGCGCTGACGGGGCGGTCGGTGCACTGGGCTCTGACGGTGCTGTCGGCGCACTGTTGCTGCCGGCGCGGGCCGCATGCATCCCCAGCATGGCCGGCGCGACATAGGCCGCCCCCGCCGCAAGACCAAGGCGGGCCATCATCTGGCGGCGCGACAGCCGTTTGTCCTTCTTCTTCTGGCTCATCCGTGGTGTCCTCTCCTCGGGTTGGTTCTCCCGTCACCGGCACAAGCGCCGGCGCTGTCCCGTCAACGCAGGACAGGCCCGTCATATTCCGGCCCCCGTTACCAAACCTTTCCCCGGCATCACCCACCTGTGGTTTGTGAAATATTGTTACGCGAAACGGCTTCTCCGCGACATTTTATCCAGCCGAACCCATTGACGACCCTGTTGCCGCGTGCATTATCCGTCACGCCGTGCGAAACGGGGCGGCGTCATGACAATCGTCGTAGGCAAGAGGACAGGGCACATGGGGCGGTGACGCCTGACCATGACGGTCACCATGTGCCCCCGGGACGGTGCCCCGGGGGTTTTCATTTGCGGATCAGGCCGCACACCAGACGACAGCAAGGACGGAGAGACGGACAATGCAGCGCGAGATGACCGGAGCGAAGATGGTGGTCCAGGCCCTGAAGGACCAGGGCGTCGAGGTGATCTTCGGCTATCCCGGCGGCGCGGTGCTGCCGATCTATGACGAGCTTTTCCAGCAGAACGATATCCGCCATATCCTTGTCCGCCACGAACAGGGCGCGGTCCATGCCGCCGAAGGCTATGCCCGATCCTCGGGCAAGCCGGGCGTGGCGCTCGTGACCTCGGGCCCCGGCGCGACCAATGCCGTCACCGGCCTGACCGATGCGCTGATGGATTCGATCCCCATCGTCGTCATCACCGGCCAGGTGCCGACCTTCATGATCGGCACCGACGCCTTCCAGGAGGCCGATACCGTCGGCATCACGCGGCCCTGCACCAAGCACAACTGGCTGGTCAAGGATACCGCCACGCTTTCGCGCACGATCCACGAGGCGTTTCACGTCGCCACAGCCGGCCGTCCGGGCCCGGTGCTGATCGACATCCCCAAGGATGTCCAGTTCGCGACCGCGACCTATACCGAAAAGGCCGCCCATGTGTCGCGCTACCAGCCGCGGGTCGAAGGCGACCGCGACGCCATCACCCGGCTGGTCGAGATGATGGAGACGGCAAAAAAGCCCGTCTTCTACACCGGCGGCGGCGTCATCAATTCCGGCCCCCGCGCCTCGCAGCTTCTGCGCGACCTGGTCGATGCGACGGGCTTTCCGGTCACCTCGACGCTGATGGGGCTCGGCGCCTATCCCGCATCGGGGCGCAACTGGCTCGGCATGCTCGGCATGCACGGGCTTTACGAAGCCAACATGGCGATGCACGACTGCGATCTGATGATCAATGTCGGCGCGCGGTTTGACGACCGCATCACCGGCCGGATCGACGCCTTCTCGCCGCGCTCGCGCAAGGCGCATATCGACATCGATCCCTCCTCGATCAACAAGGTGATCCGCGTCGACGTGGGCATCGTCGGCGATGTGGCCCACGTGCTGGCCGACCTGATCGCGATCTGGACCGACCGCGACCGCCGGACCGACCGCGAGGGCCTGGCCCAGTGGTGGACCGAGATTGCCGCCTGGCAGAAGCGGGACTGCCTCGCCTATCGCCCTTCGGCGCGCACGATCAAGCCGCAGCTTGCAGTCGAACGGCTCGAGGCGCTGACCCGCGGACGCGACCGCTACATCGCGACCGAAGTGGGCCAGCATCAGATGTGGGCCGCACAGTTCCTGCGCTTCGAAGAACCCAACCGCTGGATGACCTCGGGCGGGCTCGGCACCATGGGCTACGGCTTTCCCGCCACCATGGGCATCCAGCTCGCCCATCCCGACGCGCTCGTCATCAACGTCGCGGGCGAGGCCTCCTGGCTCATGAACATGCAGGAGCTGGGCACCGTCGCGCAATACCGCCTGCCGGTGAAGCAGTTCATCCTCAACAACGAACGCCTGGGCATGGTGCGCCAGTGGCAGCAGCTTCTGCATGGCGAGCGGTATTCGCAAAGCTGGTCCGAGGCGCTGCCCGATTTCGTGAAACTGGCCGACGCCTTCGGCATCAAGGGCATCCAGTGCGGCGACCCGGCCGACCTTGACGATGCGATCCGCGAGATGATCGACCATCCCGGCCCGGTCGTGTTCGACTGTCTGGTGGAAAAGCACGAGAATTGTTTCCCCATGATCCCCTCCGGCAAGCCGCATAACGAGATGCTGCTCGGCGAAGCCTCGACCGAAGGCGCCATCGGCGATGCGGGGGCGGTGCTGGTGTGAAACAATTCCTGTTTGGAGTCGTTTGCGGAGCTATTGGGCAGTTTGTCCTGTTGCCTTGGTTGCCTGCTGACCCGAAAGCAAGAATGGCGGATGGAGCAAGGGGTTACGCGGCTTCAATGGGACGTTTCGGTGGAGAGCCTGTCTGGCTCATCGAAACGGACGAAAGGTTCAACTTGGGGAGCGGGCAGACTGTGTTGTTTTTCGGCTATCCCGACAACAGCGAGGCATGCCTGCGTCTGGCAGATCTCAACAATACCGGGTTTTCAGGACTTTCGTCGTCTTGTGAAGTCGTGAACTAGCCACTCTCCGCTCCGCTACTCAAGTCACAGAGGTTTTCCATGTCCGCCCTCAACATCAAGAAAGGCTCGTCGAGCCACTCCGCCTATGACCTGCGCGCTTCCTTTGCGCATACGGTCGAACGCCACACCCTGGCCGTCGTGGTCGAAAACGAACCCGGCGTGCTCGCGCGCGTGATCGGGCTCTTCTCGGGCCGCGGCTACAATATCGAAAGCCTGACCGTGGCCGAGATCGACCATCAGGGCCACCGTTCGCGCATCACCATCGTTACCTCGGGCACACCGCATGTGATCGATCAGATCCAGGCGCAACTGGGCCGCATCGTCTCGGTCCACGAGGTCCACGACCTGACGACCGAAGGCGCGGCGGTCGAGCGCGAGCTGGGCCTCTTCCGTGTCGCAGGCCGTGGCGAGGCCCGGGTCGAGGCGCTGCGGCTCGCCGACATCTTCCGCGCCAAGGTGGTGGATTCCACGCTCGAAAGTTTCGTCTTCGAAATCACCGGCACATCGGAAAAGATCGACGCCTTTGCCGAACTCATGCGTCCGCTCGGCCTGCAGGAGGTCGCGCGCACCGGCATCGCCGCGCTCGCCCGCGGGGCCAAGACCCCCGCCTGACCTCTGCCTGACCGGGGCCGCCGGCCGGGCCGCGACCTTGCCCCGGCCGGCGCGATGCGCGACAAGGCGCCATGGCCCGGGACCCCGCCTTTGCCTGCTCCGCCTGCGGCGCGCGCCATGCGCGCTGGTCGGGCCAGTGCGAAGCCTGCGGCGCCTGGAACAGTATCGCCGAGGAAACGCCGCTGGCCAGTGGCCCCGCCACGCGCAGCCTCGGGCCAAAACGCGGTCGCAGCGTCGTGCTGACCGACCTTGCCGCCCGCGCCGATGCGCCCCCCCGCACGCCCGCCGGCGTCGAGGAGCTGGACCGCGTGCTCGGCGGCGGCCTCGTTCCGGCCTCGGCGCTGCTTCTTGGCGGCGATCCCGGCATCGGCAAGTCGACGCTCCTGCTGCAGGCGGCCGCGCGCTTTGCACGGGGCGGCCTCAAGGTGCTCTATGTCACGGGCGAGGAATCGGCGACCCAGGTCCAGATGCGTGCCGAACGGCTGGGTCTCGCGCAAAGTCCGGTCGCGCTCGCGGCCGAGACGAACCTTCGCGACATCCTGACAACGCTCGAATCCGAACGCCCCGACCTCGCCGTCATCGATTCGATCCAGACGATGTGGGCCGACCATGTCGAAGCCGCCCCCGGCTCGGTCAGCCAGGTCCGCGCCACCGCCCACGAACTGACGGCCTTCGCCAAACGACGGGGGACATCGGTCATCATGGTGGGCCATGTGACCAAGGACGGCGCCATCGCAGGCCCCCGCGTGGTCGAACACATGGTCGACTGCGTGCTTTATTTCGAGGGCGAGCGCGGCCACCAGTTCCGCATCCTGCGCGCCGTCAAGAACCGCTTCGGCCCGGCCGACGAAATCGGCGTCTTCGAGATGACCGGCAAGGGGCTCGCAGAGGTGCGCAACCCCTCCGCGCTGTTTCTGGCGGAACGCGGCCAGCCTGCCCCCGGGGCCGTCGTCTTTGCCGGGATCGAAGGCACCCGCCCCATCCTGTGCGAAATCCAGGCTCTCGTCGCGCCCGCGCCCTCGGGCCAGGCGCGCCGTTCGGTCGTAGGCTGGGACGGTGGGCGGCTTGCCATGGTGCTTGCGGTGCTCGAGGCGCGCTGCGGCCTCTCCTTCGCCGGGCTCGACGTCTATCTCAACGTCGCGGGCGGACTCAGGATCACCGAACCGGCCGCCGACCTCGCCGTGGCCGCGGCACTCGTCTCGGCACGCGCAGGTTTAGCGCTGCCGTCCGACACTGTCGTTTTTGGAGAAATCAGCCTTTCAGGCGCGGTCCGACCGGTTCCGCAGACCGAAAACAGGTTGAAAGAGGCTCAGAAACTTGGTTTCACCGGGGCCGCCTTGCCTCCGATGGCCAAGAAGGCACCGGCAGGAGGGCTGACCTTGCGCGAAATCCATGATCTTGCCGCGTTCACCGGCGACATCGCGGGCCGGGCGGGCGTGGAACGGGGCGCGCAACAGGCGCATAAGGACTGACGGAAAGAGACTGACATGGAAGGGTTCACCATCATCGACGGCGTCGTCGCCATCGTCGTCGTGCTTTCGGCCCTGCTGGCCTATTCGCGCGGCTTCGTCCGCGAAGCGCTGGCCATTGCCGGATGGATCGGGGCGGCGATCCTCGCCTTCATCCTGGCCGATCAGGTCGTGCCGATTGTCCGCCAGATCCCCTTCGTCGGCGAATTCATCGGCGACAGTTGCGAATTGTCGGTCATCGCGGCCTTTGCGGCGGTCTTCGCCCTCGCCCTCGTGGTCTTTTCGATCTTCACGCCGCTCTTTTCGTCGGCTGTACAAAGATCGGTCCTTGGCGGGCTTGACCAGGGACTTGGGTTCTTCTTCGGCGTCGCCCGCGGCATCCTTCTCGTCGCGGTCGGCTTCTTCGTCTACCAGACGGTCCTTTCGGCGCAGTCCGTTCCGATGATCGAAAACAGCCGCGCGGCGGCCGTGTTTGCCCGCATGACGGGCCAGATCGAAGACAGCAACCCCGAAGCCGCGCTGAACTGGATCACGCGCCGGTATGAGCAGCTGGTCAGTGACTGCGGTACAGCGGCGGGCTCCGAAACAGGGCTCACGCCCGCCCCCGCCACCGAAGCCCCGGCAAAAGACACCGGCACAGAGACACCAGCCCCCCCCGAAGCACCGGCGACCGGCGACTGAAACCTGGCCCGAGGGACGCCGGCCCACCCTGGCCGGCGAGTCAAGGTGACACCCTTCACGGACCGCGCTATCAGGTCACGGCCCGGACCATCCGCAGATTCGGAGCCGTCGCCTTGCCCAAGCCTCTGCCCACGGCTGTTTCCGACCGCCGGCCCCCGCCCGGGCCGGCCGGCCCGTTTGACGGCGACCACCTGCGCGAAGAATGCGGTGTCTTCGGCGTCATCGGCCTGACCGACGCCGCCAACTTCATCGCGCTCGGGCTGCATGCGCTGCAGCATCGCGGGCAAGAGGCAGGCGGGATCGTCACGCATCATCCGGCGACGGGCTTCCACTCCGCCCGCCGGATGGGGCTGGTGCGCGACAGCTTCACCCGGCGCGAGGTGATCGAAAGCCTGCCCGGGACGCTCGGCATCGGCCATGTCCGCTATTCCACCGCCGGTGCAAAGGGTCATACCGCGATCCGCGACGTGCAGCCGTTCTTCGGCGAATTCGCAATTGGCGGGGCTGCGATCGCGCATAACGGCAATATCACCAATGCGCTTTCGCTCCGGCGGGAACTGATCGAACGGGGCTCGATCTTCCAGTCGGCTTCGGACACCGAATGCATCATCCATCTGATGGCGCGCTCGATGGGGCGCACCATCCAGGACCGGATGGAAGAAGCCCTGCGCAAGGTCGAGGGCGCCTTTTCCATCGTCGCGATGACGGGAACGACGCTGATGGGCTGCCGCGACGCGCTCGGCGTGCGCCCGCTCGTTCTCGGCCGGCTCGGCCCGCCCGACAGCCCCGCCTGGGCGCTCGCCTCCGAAACCTGCGCGCTCGACATCATCGGCGCGGAGTTCCTGCGCGAGATCGCCCCCGGCGAACTGGTGGCCATCGGCACGGACGGCCGGATCGAGAGCCACTTTCCCTTCCGCCCGCGCAAGCCCCGCGCCTGCATCTTCGAACATGTCTATTTCTCGCGCCCCGATTCCATCCTCGAAGGGCGGTCGGTCTACGAGACGCGCACCGCGATCGGGCGCGAACTCGCGCGCGAAGCGCCGGTCGAAGCCGATCTCGTCTGTCCCGTCCCCGATTCCGGCACGCCGGCCGCGATCGGCTATGCGCAGCAGTCGGGGATCCCCTTCGCGATGGGGATCATCCGCAACCAGTACATGGGGCGGACCTTCATCGAGCCGTCCGAACAGATCCGCAACATGGGCGTGCGCCTCAAGCTCAACGTCAACCGTGCGCTGATCCGTGACAAGCGGATCATCCTTGTCGACGATTCGGTCGTGCGCGGCACGACCAGCCGCAAGATCAAGGAGATGATCCTCGAGGCGGGCGCGGCCGAGGTGCATTTCCGCATCGCCTAGCCGCCCACGGCCTGGCCCTGCTTCTATGGCGTCGATACGCCCGAACGCTCCAAGCTCCTTGCCGC
>JBEIDZ010000073.1:0-9754 GCA_040383215.1 Paracoccaceae bacterium
CCTCCTATGCGCGCAACGGGCTCGGACTGGCCCGCCCGCGTGTCGGGCTCCTGAACGTCGGTGTCGAGGATCACAAGGGCCGCGCCGAACTCAAGATCGCACACGACCTTGTGGCCCGCGCCGCCGGGCCGGGCGACTTCGACTATGTGGGCTTTGTCGAGGGCAGCGACATCCCCTCGGACCGGGTCGATGTCATCGTCACCGATGGTTTCACCGGCAATGTCGCGCTGAAGACCGGCGAAGGCACGGCCAGGCTGATTTCGGAATTCCTGCGCGAGGCCTTCAACAAGACGCCCCTGTCGCGCATCGCGGCACTGCTGGCGCTGACATCGCTCCGGCGGCTCCAGACGCGGATCGACCCGCGGCGCGTCAATGGCGGCGTGTTCCTGGGACTGAACGGAACGGTGATCAAGAGCCACGGATCGGCCGACGCCACCGGGATCGCCGCAGCCCTGCGGCTGGCCCACGACCTGGCGCGGATCCGCTTTGGCGACAGGGTCGCCGCGAGACTTGCATCCGCTGCCGCCATTGCGCAGGATGCCGCGAGGGCAGCGGGGCGGACCGGAACAGGGCCGTCCCCAGCAGGGGACGGGCAGGCATCATGACATTGCGCGCCGTGGTCAGGGGCGTGGGACACTACTTGCCCGAGCGGGTCATGACCAATGCCGAATTCGAAGGCCTGCTCGATACGTCCGATGACTGGATCAGGTCCCGTTCGGGCATCGAACGGCGCCATATTGCCGCGCCGGGGGAAACGACATCCCAACTGGCCACCCGCGCCGCGGAAAGGGCGCTGGCCAGCGCCGGCCTGACCGGGGACGCAATCGACGCGGTCGTGCTTGCCACATCGACCGCCGACCTGACCTTTCCGTCTGCCGCGACCATGGTGCAGCATGCCATCGGCATGAAATCCGGCTTTGCCTTCGACATCCAGGCCGTCTGCGCGGGCTTTGTCTATGCAATGACCAATGCCAATGCGCTGATCCTTGCAGGTGCGGCCGAACGGGTGCTTGTCATCGGGGCAGAGACGTTCTCCCGTCTCATGGACTGGTCTGACCGGTCGACCTGCGTGCTTTTCGGCGACGGTGCGGGCGCTGTGATCCTCGAAGCCTGTCCCGGCGCGGGCACGGCCGCGGACCGGGGCATCCTGTCCACCGACCTGCATTCGGACGGCGCCTTCCGTGACCTGCTCTATGTCGACGGCGGGGTATCGACGGGCCGGATCGGGCATCTGCGGATGCAGGGAAAGGAAGTCTTCCGGCACGCGGTGGAAAAGCTTGCCGCAACCGCGCATGCCGCGCTGGACAAAGCCGGGCTCGGCGCCGCCGATGTCGACTGGATCGTGCCGCACCAGGCCAATCTGCGCATCATCGCCGCGACCGCACAGCGGATGCAGGTCCCGATCGAGCGTGTCGTCATCACCGTGCAGGATCACGGCAACACCTCGGCTGCGTCGATCCCGCTCGCGCTGTCGGTCGGGGTGGAGCGCGGGCAGATCGTCCCCGGCAATGTCATCGTCACCGAAGCGATCGGGGGCGGCCTTGCCTGGGGGGCTGTCGTGCTGCGCTGGTAGGCAAGGACGGCGGAAGGGCGCGCATCCTGCGGACCGCCTTGCGCCGAAAGGCCCGTTCCAACCCCCTGATATTGACTCGGATTTGTACCCCGGCCTAGTCTGCGGCAAAACAGGGGGACACAGATGTCGGATAAAACCTTGACCCGCATGGACCTTGCGGACGCGGTTCATGCCAGGGTCGGATTGTCGCGCAACGAAAGTGCGCAGCTTGTCGAAACCGTGCTTTCCGAAATCTCCGACTCGCTCGTGCGCGGGGAAACTGTCAAGATTTCCTCCTTCGGCACCTTTTCGGTGCGGGAGAAGGCCGCGCGGGTCGGCCGCAATCCCAAGACGGGCGAAGAGGTGCCCATTCTTCCCCGGCGCGTGCTGACCTTCCGGTCATCGCATCTGATGAAGGACCGCGTCGCACACGGCCGGAAGGACTGAGAGGCGGACCCGGGTCATGGCAAAGTCGCCGGACGCATTCCGCACCATCAGCGAAGTGTCGGAATGGCTTGACACGCCCGCCCACGTGCTGCGGTTCTGGGAAAGCAAGTTCACCCAGATCCGGCCCGTCAAGCGTGCCGGCGGGCGGCGCTACTACCGGCCCGAGGACATGGCGCTTCTTGGCGGGATCAAGACGCTGCTGCACGAACAGGGCATGACGATCAAGGGCGTGCAGAAGCTCTTGCGCGAACAGGGGATCGGCCATGTCGCAGCACTCGGGCCGACTCCGCTGGCCACGGCAGAGGGCTATGGCGGCGACGACGGCGAAACCTTCGGAGACGGGACCGCCGATGGCGGCGTGATCGCGGCCGGATCTGGGGCAGGACACGGGGCTGAACACGGGGCGGACGCACCGTTGCGCGGACCGGCTGAGCCTGCCGCACGGCCCGGCAGACCGACCGCCGACGGCACGGCCGGTGCGGTGCCGGCGGAACCCGCCGCCGGCCACGCTCCGGCCCGGACAGCCCGGACGGCAGCCGATGACCGGGATGATCGCCCCGCCGGCATCAGTCCTGCCGCAGGACAGGCAGGCCGCAAACCCCGCCCTGCCCCGCCGTCCCGGGCAGAACTGTCCGCAGAGCCCAAGGCGGGACCGGGCCTTCTGTCTGCGATCCTCGCCTGCGAACCCGCAGCGCTCAGCCGCAAGGCTGCGCGGATCGCGCCGGTCGCGGCGCGGCTTGCGGCCCTGCGCGACCGTCTTCGCGCCGAAGCCTGACAGCCTCGCCCGCCGCTGCATACCCCCTTGCCCTTGGCGGAGAAAGGGATAGAAGGGCGCCCAGTCGGGCTATAGCGCAGCCTGGTAGCGCGTCTGTCTGGGGGACAGAAGGTCGTAGGTTCAAGTCCTGCTAGCCCGACCATCATTTTCCATGTCGCGGGTCCCGGCGATCCGTCCGCAGGGGATACCGTTGCTCTGTCCGGCAGGTGCCCCTAGGATCATGGACAGGTCCGCTTGACCTGCGCGGACGCGGGAGGTCCAGGAATGACCGGCGTTCTGCCCAGCCAGACAATCCGCGCGATGATCGGCTCGGGCGCCATCCGCGCCGCTGTTGCGCCCGATCCGGCACAGGTCCAGCCCGCAAGCCTTGATCTGCGCCTTGGTCCGCGCGCCTACCGTGTGCGCGCATCGTTCCTTGCCGGCGAAGGGCGCAGCGTTGCCGCCCGCCTGCCGGACTTTGCGATGCATGACATCGACCTTGGTCAGGGCGCGGTGCTGGAAAAGGGCTGTGTCTATCTTGTACCGCTGATGGAGTCGCTCGACCTGCCGCCCGACATCCAGGCCGTGGCCAATGCCAAATCGTCAACCGGGCGGCTGGACCTGCTGACCCGCACCATCACTGACGGCGGGACAGAGTTCGACCGCGTGCCGGCGGGATACGCAGGACCGCTCTGGGCCGAGATATGCCCCCGATCCTTCTCGGTCCTTGTCAGGCCGGGCATGCGGCTCAACCAGATCCGGTTCCGTCAGGGCGAGGCGCGCCTGTCCGATGCCGACCTTGCACGCCTTCATGCCGCTTCGCCACTTGTCGATGGACCGGCCCATATCGAAAACGGGCTCGCCTTCTCGGTCGATCTTGCAACGCGGGGCGCCGGCGGGCGGCTGGGCTACCGCGCCAAACCGCACAGCGGCGTTATCGATCTTGACCGGCTGGGCCACTATGCGCCGCAGGATTTCTGGGAAGACCTGCGCAGCGACGAGTCGCGCATCATCCTCGATCCCGGGGCCTTCTACATCCTTGTCAGCCGCGAGGCGGTGTCGATCCCGCCCGACCATGCTGCCGAGATGGCGCCCTATCTGGCCATGGTGGGCGAATTCCGGGTGCATTATGCGGGCTTCTTCGATCCGGGCTTCGGCCATGCCGGAGCGGGGGGTACCGGCTCACGCGGGGTTCTTGAAGTGCGCTGTCACGAAGCTCCCTTTGCGCTGGAACATGGTCAGGTCGTCGGCCGGCTGGTCTATGAGCGGATGGCGGATGTGCCCGACCGGCTTTACGGCGCGGGACTTGCCTCGAACTACCAGGGCCAGGGGCTGAAGCTGTCCAAGCATTTCCGGCCAGCCACGCCTTGACCCTGACCGGGGACTGAACCGATCAGAGCCCGCCCAGCCGGCCGAAAAGCCGCAGGCCGCGCCATACCCGCCGTGACAGCCGCCCGCGACCGAACAGTGTCGCCACGACGATCCAGAGCATGGCACCCAGCGTGAAACGCAAGAGCGCAATGATGAACCGCAGGGTCATTTCCCGAAGAGCTCAGGCTGTCCGTCATCCCGCTCGGGCTCGCCCAGAGACAGTGCCCCCGGCGGAGGACGGTTGTCGAGAAGCCCCGCAGCCCGCAATTCCTTCAGCCCCGGAAGGTCGCGCGCGGATTCGAGTCCGAAATGGTCGAGAAAGGCCTCGGTCACCACGAAGGTGACAGGCCGGCCCGGTGTCATCTTGCGACGACCGAGCCTGATCCAGTCCAGTTCGATCAGCTGGTCGATCGTCCCGCGGCTGACCGACACGCCACGGATTTCCTCGATCTCGGCCCGGGTGACCGGCTGATGATAGGCAATGATGGCCAGCGTCTCGATCGCGGCACGCGACAGCCGGCGCGTCTCGACCGCTTCCCGCTGCATCAGGAAGCCAAGATCGGGCGCGGTCCGGAAGGCCCAGGCATCACCGACGCGGACGACATGCACGCCGCGCCCGTCATAGCGGCGGCGCAGCCGTTCGACCGCGGACGCAGGGTCGCTGCCCATCGGCATGCGGGCCGAAAGCTCGGCCAGGGTGACCGGCTCGGATGCGGCAAAGAGGATGGCCTCTGCCATCCGTTCCTGCTCGCTCTCGGGGGGGGCCTCGAAAAGGCCGGGCTCGCGGGGGTCGGTCATCCTGGGTCTCCACCAGCGGCAGGGGGCCGTCCGCGGATCAGGACAGGCGCGTCCGCCCCGGCCTGCCTGATCTCGATCCGGCCCTCCTTGACGAGCTGGAGGCTCGCCGCAAACGTCGCCGCAGTCGCCGAACGCCGCCGCACGGGATCGGATTGCCAGCCCTCGGGAAGCCAGGCGGCAAGCTCGGTCCAGGTGCCGGTGTGCCCGATCAGGCCCCGCATCCGTTCCAGCGCCTGTTCCATCGTCATGACCCTGTCACGGTCAAGAACGAGCGGCCGGAATTCGTCGCGCGTCCTGATCCGGGCATAGGCGCGCATGAGGTCAAGAAGCGTCGCCGTCCAGGTGACCCGCCGCACCTGAGCGACATCCTCGCCGATACCGCGTGCAAAGAAGTCGCGCCCCAGCCGGTCGCGCGCCATCAGGCGCGCGGCGACATCCCGCATCGCCGCCAGCCGTTCAAGCTGGAAGGCCAGATGGGCGGCAAGCTCCTCGCCCGAGGGGCCGCCGACGGTCGGGTCAGGCGGGAGCAGGAGCCGCGACTTGAGATAGGCAAGCCACGCCGCCATCACCAGATAATCGGCAGCCAGTTCGATCCGGACCGCCCTCGCCTCGGCGACGAATGACAGATACTGTTCCGCAAGCGCCAGGATGCTGATCTGGCGCAGATCGACCTTCTGGGTCCGCGCCAGTGTCAGCAGCACATCGAGCGGTCCCTCGAAACCATCGACATCGACAATCAGTGCCTCGGCCGCCAATCGTCCGGCCTGTGCATCCGGCGTCTCGTCCCAGCCGTGGCCCATCACGCCGCCCGGCCGGTCAGGCTGGCGAATTCGGCCGCCAGGGCCACGGCATCGACCGGCTCGGCTCCGCGCCGTCCGGCCAGGGCGGCATCCGCCCGCGCCGCCGCGACACCGGCAAGCACCGGCACAGATCCGGCGACTTCGGCCATGTCGGCCTCCTGCCCGTTGCACTGCAGGATCACGTCGCAGCCAGCCGCCAGCGCAGCCCGGGCACGTTCGGCCAGGGTCCCCTCCAGCGCCTGCATGTTCAGGTCATCGGTCATGATGAGGCCGCCAAAGCCGATCTCTCCGCGGATCACCCCCATCATGGCGGGCGATGTCGTCGCCGGCCGGCCGGGGTCGATCGCCTCGAACACGATATGGGCCGTCATGCCCATCGACAGGTCATTCAGCCGCCGGAAAGGTTCGAAGTCACGGGCCCGCAGCGCCGCCAGCGGCAGGGCATTGCGCGGCAGGGCAAGATGACTGTCAACCACCGCCCGGCCATAACCCGGCAGATGCTTGATCACCGGCAGCACTCCCCCGGCAGAGAGCCCGTCGGCACAGGCCCTGGCCGCGGCGGCTACGACATCGACGTCACTGCCGTAAAGCCGGTTCAGCAGGACAGGATGTGTGCCCTCCTCGACAAGGTCGGCAAGCGGCGCGCAGTTCACGTCGATCCCCACGGCACGCAGGTCGTCCGCGATCAGGCGATAGCGCAGCCATTGTGCGCGCAGCGGGTCGCGTGCCTGCTGCATCTGGTCCAGCGCGGGCATGAACTCCCGCCAGTGTGGTGCGCGCATCCGCTGCACCCTGCCACCTTCCTGATCGATCAGGACCGGCGCATCACGCCCCACCGCATCACGCAAATCTGCGGTCAGACGCCGGACCTGGGCCGGATTGTCGATGTTGCGGGCAAAGAGAATGAAACCCCACGGGTCCGCGTCGCGGAAAAACGCCCGCTCCCGCTCGCCGATGGCGGGACCGGCGCAGCCGAAGATGACGGCACGGGGGTTCATTCCTCGACCACCGGAACGCAGCGCGCCCCTTCGGCGATCAGCGCCGCACAGAACCGGTTGGCATCCTCGACATCGGCAAAGCCCGATGCGCGCAGCCGCACGAAGGACTCTCCCCCGGTTTCCGCAGCCTGGATCACGCGTTCCTTGCCGCCCATGAAGTCGGCAAAGCGTTCCGACAGGGTCACCCAGTCGGCCGCCGCAATCTGCGCCGTCTCGTAGGACCCAAGCTGCACCAGGGTCGTCCCGGCAGGCAGCGGCGGACTGATCAGGTTTTCGGCCGCCTCTGCCGGGGCAGGCTGTTTCCCGGTTGCGGGCGCTGCCGTACCAGGCCGCGCCGGCGGGCGCCAGGCTACGCGCACCCCCGGGACATCCGGCGAAATCCGTTCGGCAACCGGAGCCTGCGCCACAGCCAGTGCCGCGGTGACCGCCTCTGCCGTGACATCACCGGCATCGTCTCCCGTCTGCGTCCGCCATTGCGGCCCGTCCCCGAGTGACGTCGCCTCGGCCGCGGCCTTCAGCGGCGTCAGCGGCTCTGTTCCGGTCGCGATCATGTCCGCCAGGGCAAGAACCTCTGCCGCCGTCATCGGGGTCTCCGGCACGCTCAGGGCGACCGGCTCTTCCTCTGGCACCGGGGCGGCGCGCTCCGCGACAGGCTCCACGCCCGCCTCTGCCCCCGGCGCCGCGGGGAGGGGGGGACCGGGGTCACCGGCCATGACCTCGTCCGCCTCCGCGAAGGACTGAACCTGCATGTCCTCGGGTGCAAGCCCCGGAGTTGCAGGGGCAAGCATCACGACATCCTCGGGCGGGGCGGCCTCGCCCATCGCGGCCACCGCATTTACCGCGAGCCCTGTATTCGCTGCAATCTGTCCGCCGGGGTCATCGGGAGCCTCGCGCATCGGTCCAGCCATGGCCCGCACAACGGGAATGCCCGTCATGTCCCGCACAAAGATACGGTAACCCCAGAGCCCAACCCCGGCGACCAGCGCAAGCGACACCGCCGCACCGGCCAGATGTGCCATGGCACCCATGTGTACCACAGCGCGGCCCCCGGCGGGTCCTTCCGTCATCACTGCCATTCCTGCCTCACTGCCTGCCCGGCGGCACTGCCGCCTCCGGACGATGATCGTTGCTGCCTCGGCCCGATGGCTCATGCCGGACCGATGCCCCTTTCAGGACATACGGCCCGGCGCCCGGATGCGTTCAGCGCATCTCGTCCACCGGAGTGACACCGAGGATAGCAAGACCCGTCGAAATGACAACGGCACAGGCCCGGGCAAGCGCGATCCGCGCCTGTGATGTGGCAGGATCGCCCTCCTGCAGCATCCGCAGCGCCGGTTCCTCGGTGCCGCGGTTCCAGAGCGAATGGAAGTCCGAGGCCAGGTCATAGAGATAGAAGGCCATCCGGTGTGGCTCATGCCCTCTGGCCGCAATCTCGATCAGACGCGGCCATTCCGCGATGGCCCGGGCGAGCTTCAGCTCCGCCTCGTGACCAAGCCGGCCGAGGTCAGCCGCTCCCAGCGTCGCGTCGTCGACCGCAAGCCCCGCCTCGCGCGCCCGCCGCAGCACCGATTGCACCCGTGCATGGGCATACTGGACATAGAAGACCGGATTGTCCTTCGACTGTTCCAGCACCTTGCCGAAGTCGAAGTCGAGCGGCGCATCATTCTTCCGCGTCAGCATGGTGAAGCGGGTCACGTCGGCACCCACCTGATCGACCACGTCGCGCAGGGTGACGAAATTGCCGGCGCGCTTGCTCATCTTGAAGGGCTCGCCGTCCTTCCAGAGCCGGACGAGCTGTGTGAGCTTGATGTCGAGCGGCACGCGCCCTTCCGAGAGCGCCGCCACCGCGGCCTTCATCCGCTTGACATAGCCGCCGTGATCGGCGCCGAAGACGTCGATCAGCGCATCGAAGCCGCGCTGTACCTTGTCATAGTGATAGGCAATGTCGGGCGCGAAATAGGTCCAGGATCCGTCGGATTTCCGGACCGGCCGGTCGACGTCGTCACCATGCGCGGTCGACCGGAACAGCGTCTGCTGCCGCGGCTCCCAGTCCTCGGGCGTCTTGCCCTTGGGCGGCTCGAGCACGCCTTCATAGATCAGCCCGAGCCCGCGGAGCCGGTCAAGCGCGGCTTCGATTCGCCCGGTCCCATAAAGCGCCCGTTCCGACGAAAACACATCCATCCTGACACCGAGCGCGGCAAGATCGGCCCGGATCATGTCCATCATCATCGCCGTGGCGAAGTCGCGTACCGGTCCGAGCCAGTCCTCTTCGCCCCGATCGAGCAGGCTTTCACCGTAGCGCGCCCTGAGCGCTTCGCCCACGGGAACCAGGTAATCGCCGGGGTAAAGACCTTCGGCGATCTCGGGCGAAAGACCGCAGGCCTCGCGGTACCGCTCGAAGGCGGACCGGGCCAGGACGTCGACCTGCGCGCCGCCGTCGTTGATGTAGTATTCGCGTGTCACCTCCCAGCCCGCAAAGGCCAGAAGCGCGGCCAGCGCATCGCCGAAGACGGCGCCGCGGGCATGGCCCACATGCAGGGGCCCGGTCGGATTGGCGCTGACGAATTCGACATTGATGCGCCGCCCCGCACCGATGTCCGAACGGCCATAGCCGGGCCGGGTCAGGACCGCGCGCACCACGCCGCGCCAGACCCCCGGGTCCAGCCGCAGGTTGATGAAACCCGGCCCCGCCACACTCGCTGCGGCGATGCGCGGATCTTCCCCAAGCACTGCAGCCAGCGCGGCGGCAACGATGCGCGGGTCCTTGTCCGCCGGCCGGGCAAGGACCATCGCCGCATTCGTCGCCAGATCGCCATGCCCCGCGTCACGGGGCGGCTCGACAGCGACAGCCGCGACATCGAGCCCCGCCGGCAGGACCCCGGACGAGACGAGCCGGTCGAGCGCGGATATCACCGCCGCCCTGATCTCGGTGAAGATGTTCATCCTGTCGTCCTTTCGCCGCCCGGCCCGCCTGTAGGCAGGGGCTGGCTTAGCGATGCGGGCCGCAGGCGTCAACGCCGCCCCCGGGGGATCG
>JBEIDZ010000074.1:0-9698 GCA_040383215.1 Paracoccaceae bacterium
CCCTGCGCTTCATCTCGCTCGACGGTCTCTACCGCGCCGTCGGACAGGACGGCGGGCGCGATGCCGCCGCGCCGCAATACTGCGACGCGTGCTTTTCGGGCGACTATCCGGTTGCCCCCGCCGACATGATCGAACAGGGCTTCGCGATGAAGACCGAGTCCGCCTGACCGCAGCGCCTGCAGGGGCTGCGCCCCTTGCGGCCGGTGTCGCCGCACGCAGGGCATTGGGCCGGGACAGGCGCAGGCGCTGGGGCAGGCCCGCCGACCTGGCGGGGATTGCCCCGACTGGCGCAATCCGGCAGAAGGTCGGCATGTTCCGCACCCCTGCCCTTTCCGTCCTGTTGCGCCCCGTCACCGCGCACGGCCCCGGACGCCGGCCGCCATGCCGACGGCCCTGATCACCGGCGCCTCGCGCGGGCTTGGCGCGGCCCTCGCCGTGGCGCTCGCACCCAGCCACCACATCATCGCCGTCGCACGGACCACCGGCGCCATCGAAGAGCTTGACGACCGCATCCGCGCCGCCGGCGGGCAGGCAACACTCGCCCCGATGGACATCACAGAACCCGAAGCGATGCAGGCCCTCTGCCGCGGCATCTTCGACCGCTGGGGCGGGCTCGACCTCTGGCTCCATACCGCCATCCATGCCGGCCCGCTCGCCCCCGCGCCGCATCTGGCCGACAAGGACCTCGACCGCTCTGTCGCGGTCAACCTGCGCGCCACCGCCCGCCTGATCGCCTATGCCGCGCCCCTGCTCGGCCAGACCGGCCGGGCGGTTTTCTTCGACGACCCCCGGGGGGGCGAGCCCTTCTTCGGCCATTACGGCACGACCAAGGCCGCCCAGATCGCCCTCGCCCGCAGCTGGCAGGCCGAGACGCGCCGGATCGGACCGCAGGTCCTGATCCTGGCACCCGCGCCGATGCCCACCGCGACGCGCGCGCGCTTCTTTCCTGGCGAGGATCGCGCCCCGCTTGCCGCGCCGATGGACGAGGCTCGCCGGCTTCTTCCCGCGATCCTCGGCTGAGAGCCGCGCCTTCCGCGCCACGCCGCCACGGGGCTGCCCCGGCGCCACCTTGCCGGCCCCCGGACGCTGGCCTAAGCAGGCGGAACCACGGGGGGCCGCATGCGCATACTCATCACCAATGACGACGGCATCAATGCGCCCGGCCTCGTCACGCTCGAACGCGTCGCCGGCGCAATCGCTGGGCCCGGAGGCGAGGTCTGGACCGTCGCCCCCGCCTTCGAACAATCCGGCGTCGCCCATGCGATCAGCTATGTCCATCCCACGATGATCGCCCGGCTGGACGAGCGCCGCTTTGCGGCCGAAGGTTCGCCCGCGGACTGCGTGCTAGCCGGAATTCACGACGTGATGAAGGACGCAAGGCCGGACCTTGTCCTGTCGGGCGTGAACCGCGGCAACAACGCTGCCGAAAACGCGGTCTATTCCGGCACCGTCGGCGGGGCGATGGAGGCCGCGCTGCACGGTATCCGCGCCATCGCCCTGTCCCAGTTCTTTGGCCCGGGGAACAGCGCGCTGGCCGATCCGTTCGAGGCCGCGCTGCTGCATGGCACCGCCACGATCCGCGCCCTGCTCGACCACGGCATGTGGGAAGGGGGCGACTACGGACTTTTCTACAATGTCAACTTTCCAGCCCTGCCCGGAGCCCAGGTCCGTGGCCTGCGCGTTGCCCGTCAGGGCTTCCGCAGTTCGGCACAATTCGGGATCGAGGCGCAGACCTCGCCGTCGGGGCGCCGGTTCCTGTGGGTCACGGGGGGCCCTCAGGCGGTCCGCGCCGGTCCAGGCACCGATGTCGACGCCAATCTCGACGGCTTCGTTTCGGTCACGCCGATGCGCGCCGACCTGACAGCGCATGATGTGCTCGCCCCGCTGGCTGCAAGGCTGGACCGCGATGGCACGTCCGCACCATGAGTTTTGATCCCGAACACAAGATGCAGTTCCTGTTCATGCTGCGCAACGCCGGGATCACCGACCAGCGCACGCTGAACGCGATGGAACGCATCGACCGCGCCCACTTCGTCCGCGGTCTTTTCGCCGACCGTGCCTATGACGATGCAGCCCTGACCATTGCCTGCGGTCAGACCATCTCTCAGCCGACGGTCGTCGGTCTGATGACGCAGGCGCTCCGGGTCAGTCCGCGGGACAAGGTGCTCGAAGTGGGGACGGGTTCGGGCTATCAGGCCGCCATCCTCAGTCAGCTGGCCCGCCGGGTCTATACGGTGGACCGCCACCGCCGTCTTGTGGCCGGCGCACGCGAAGTCTTCGACAGGCTCGGCCTTGTCAATATCACGGCCTTCACCGCCGATGGATCGCTCGGCCTCCCGGATCAGGCGCCGTTCGATCGCATCCTCGTGACCGCCGCACCCGAAGACCCGCCGCCGGCGCTCTTGGCCCAGCTCAGGATCGGCGGTATCATGATCGTCCCCGTCGGGCAGTCCGATACGGTGCAAAGCCTCATCCGCGTGACCCGGACCGAAGCCGGATGGGATTATGAAGAACTCGCCCCGGTGCGTTTCGTGCCACTGGTCGAAGGGATTGGAGAGGGCTAGACGCACGCAAGGGGTCGCGCAAGTTTCCAGGGAACGCCGGCGACCAAGGGCTGTGCACCAAGGCAGGATGGAACAGACGATGCAATCAACTGCACTTCCCGGCGCACGCGCAGGTCTGGTTCTGGCTTGCGGCGCCGTCCTGGCTCTCGGCGCCTGCGAAGGGGGCTTTGATCCCGACCTCCGCGGGCTTGGCGACGGCTTTTCCACCACCGAAGCGGCGCGGAACGCAGCCCCGCGGCCGGAACCCGATTCCCGCGGAATCATCACCTACCCGAATTACCAGGTCGTCGTGGCGCGCCCGGGCGACACGGCGCGCGCGATCGGCCTCCGGCTCGGCCTCAATGCGGAAGAGTTTGCACGGTACAACGGCATCTCGCCGGATTCGGCCTTGCGTCCCGGTGAAGTCCTGGCCCTTCCGGTCCGCGTCGGCGGATCCGAGCCAGCCCCGGCGCCCGACCTGGCAGCGCGCGCAGGCGCGGCAATCGACCGCGCCGGAAATGTCACCACCACGCCCCTGTCGCCGGCCGCGAGCGCGTCTCCCCAGCCTGCTCCTGCCGCGGCAGTCGGGGCAGAACCCATCCGTCATCAGGTCCGCCGGGGTGAGACGGCCTATTCCATCGCACGTCTCTATGGCGCCTCCGTCACGGCCATCGCGGAATGGAACGGGCTGGGACCTGACCTTGCCGTACGCGAAGGCCAGCAGCTGCTGGTCCCGCAGGACGGGGCCGGCGCAGCACCAGGTTCGGTCGCACTGACTGAACCCGGCGCCGGCAGCCCTACCCCCGTCCCGCCCAGCGCCGCAACACCCCTGCCCGAGGAGGTGCCTCCTCCCGCCGATACGCCGGCCGTCGCACCCGGAGAAGAGACCGTCGCCCCCGACCTTGGTGCCGAACAAAGCCCGGCACCGGCGGCGCGATTCATCATGCCTCTGCAGGGCGCCATCATCCGCGATTATGTCCGCGGCCGGAACGACGGGATCGACATCTCGGCCGCCGCGGGGACCGAAGTGCGCGCCGCCGCCGGCGGCACCGTTGCCGCCGTGACGACCAATACCGAAGGGGTCGAGATCGTGGTCATCCGCCATTCCGATGGCCTGCTCAGCGTCTATACCCATGTCACCGACCTCACGATCGCCAAGGACCAGTCGGTGAACCAGGGCCAGGTGATCGGGCGGGTGCGGCCGGGCGAACCGGCCTTTGTCCATTTCGAAATCCGGCGCGGCATGGAAAGCCTCGACCCCAACAGCCTGCTGCCCGGCGGGGGCTGACACCGGCGGACAGGGCCGGCTCGTGCCGGTCCCGCCGGGCTCTCAGGGGCATGGCCTGCGCCGCCGGGCACCGGAAACCGCACCGACGCGTTACCGACGCAATACCGACGTGTTACCGATCCCTCGTTTCGTCGATGCGAAGCCCGCGCCGGCCGGCCAGATCGGTGAAGAACTGCCAGGCCACGCGGCCCGACCGCGCCCCCCGCGCAGCCTGCCATTCGATCGCCTCCGCGCGCAGGGTCTGGCTGTCCACATCGACACCGTAGGCCGCGCAATAGCCTGAAATCATGGCCAGATATTCGTCCTGCGAACAGGGATGGAAACCCAGCCACAACCCGAACCTGTCCGACAGCGACACCTTTTCCTCGACGGCTTCAGAGGGTGTGATGGCGCTTGATCTCTCGTTCTCGATCATGTCCCGCGGCATGAGATGCCGGCGGTTCGACGTCGCATAGAACACAACATTCCCCGGCCTCCCCTCAATCCCTCCGTCAAGGATCGCCTTGAGAGACTTGTAGTGCGCATCGTCCTGGGTGAACGACAGGTCGTCACAGAAAAGAATGAACCGTCCCGGCGCGTTGCCAAGCAGCGCAAGACAACGCCCGATCGATGGCAGGTCGTCGCGCAAGACCTCCACCAGCTTGAGCCCGGAATGGCCCTCGGCCACGATGGCTCCATGCACGGCCTTGACAAGGCTCGATTTTCCCATGCCGCGGGCCCCCCAGAGCAGGGCATTGTTGGCGGCATGTCCCCGGGCGAATTGCCGGGTATTGGCCAGCAATATGTCCCGCGCCCGGTCGATGCCCAGGAGCAGCCCGACATCGACCCTGTTCACATGATGGACCGGGACAAGTCTGTCGGGGCCTGTCTGCCAGACAAATCCCGGAGCCGAAAAGTCGGGCATGGCTGACGTCGGCGGGCTGATCCTCTCGAGCGCCCCCGCGATCCGCTCCAGCGGATCGCGGGGCCTGTCCGGCACCGTCATGCCTTCGGTGCCTCGCCTTCGCCAGTGTCGTCATCCTCGAACCAGAGACCCTGCGCTCTCAGTTCTGCTTCGCGCCGTTTCTCGATCCGGCGGATCAGGAAGATCGACACCTCATAGAGCGGATAGACCGCAACAAACAGGATAAGCTGACTCATCACGTCGGGAGGTGTCACCAGCCCGGCGACAATCAGGATGGCGACAATCGCATAGCGCCGCATCTGCCCCAGGCCTGCCGCCGATACCAGACCCGCCTTGCCCATGAGCGTCAGCAACACAGGCATCTGAAAACACAGCCCGAAGGCGACAATCAGCTTGAGCGAGATATCCAGCGTCTCGTTCACCTTGCCCTGAAAGACGATGTCGATGCCCGAAGTCGCCGCAGAAGCCGTGGCTTCTGAACCGGTTGCGATATCTGGCAGAACCGCCGTCACGATCGACGATGCATCGGCGAAGCCGAGGAAAAACCGCATGGCCATCGGCGTGACAATGTAATGCGACACCGCCGCCCCGAGCAGGAACAGCAGGGGCGAGGCAAGCAGAAAAGGAAGAAAGGCCTGCTTTTCACTCCGGTAAAGGCCGGGGGCCACGAAACGCCACATCTGATAGGCAATCACGGGCGAAGCGATGGTCAGACCCGCCACCATCGAGATGCGGACCAGTGTGAAGAAATACTCCTGGGGTGCGGTATACTGCATGACCGGGTTGGGGTCTCCGAATTCCCGCATCGCCGACTCGATCGGCTGAAGCAGAAAATCCAGGATCGGCCCGGCAACAAAGAAGCAGAGGATCATCCCGACCACAAAAGCGGTCAGTGACCAGATGATCCTGTTTCGCAGCTCTGTCAGATGCTCGATCAGCGGGGCGGACGTATCTTCGATCTCGTCGTCTTTCGCGGTCATGCCGACTCATCCGTTCGCGCCGGTGCTGCCACGTCAGACGCCGCGCCCGGGGCGGGTTCGCCCAATGCGCGTGCCGCGGCGAGTTCCGTTGCCTTGCGCTGTGCCTCGGCCTGGTCGGCGGCGCGTTTCTTGACAAGCGTCTCCGTCTCTCCGCCCGGCTTGACAGCAGTGGTTGCGGCAGTCGCTGATCCGGCGGCCGTGGCAGAGCCGGCCGGGCGTGCGACCCCCGACTTCAGACCCGCCGCATCGCGCAAGGCATCCAGTCCTGCGGCCCGCGGATTGACTGCGGCCTTGATCGAACGGTCAAGCTCCTTCACACCAGCCTCGTCAGCCGCTGCCTCCATCGCGCGGCTGAAGTCCCGAGCCATCGCGCGCGCCTTGCCAACGTATTTCCCCACGGTGCGGAACATCACCGGAAGGTCTTTCGGGCCCACGACAATCAGGGCCACAACCCCGATCACCATGAATTCGCCCCAGCCCAGGTCGAACATAACGCCTGTCCCCGCCTTTACGCCGGACCGTCTGGTGTCAGCCGCGGTCCTTTTCGCGCGGAGGCGTCACGTCAACCGCCGCATTGGACGCCGTATCCTCAAGCTCCTTGCGACCGTCGTCGACACCTTTCTTGAAGGCCGAAATACCCTTCCCGACCTCGCCCATCATCGACGATATCTTGCCGCGCCCGAAAAGCACCAGGACGACGATCGCGATCAGCAGAAGGCTGAGCGGGCTGAAATGTCCACCGATCATGTTTCCTCCAGACGGCCGCTGGGGCCGGATATGTGACAACCATCGAATAGATAGGAGGATGTGCTGCGCTCGCAAAGCCAAAAGCGCGCGTGCCGCGCGTCAGACATCCGCCTGGCTGCGGCTTTTGTGACAGCATATTGTCAGTTGGCCCCGACGGGTCGCCATCCTTATCCTGCGGCGGCAACCGGTCGCTTTGCGCCGCGAATCGAACGGCAGCTGCAAGAGCGCCGCCGCGAAGGCGGGCAACGCTGACCCGCTCTCCGACCAAGAGGGACTGGCAAAAAAGCTCCGGACAACCCAGTTATTGACCATGCGCCGGCCCGACCGCCTCCTTGATCTCCTGCTCGTCCTGCGCGACGGCCGGCTGCACCGCGCACAGGACCTTGCGGCACGGCTGGGCGTTTCCGTCCGCACGATCTATCGCGACATGGACACGCTGATCGCTTCAGGCATTCCCATCGCGGGAGAACGGGGGCTTGGCTACATGGCCACGGCCGCAATCACGCTGCCGCCGCTCAACCTGACAGAAGATGAACTCGATACCCTGCGGCTAGGCATTTCCGTTGCGGCGGAAACAGGCGACCCGATCCTTGCGGCAGCGGCGCGCAGCCTTCTGGCCAAGATCGATGCCGTCCTGCCGCCGGATGGAACGAAACGTCCGAATGGGCTTGGCTTGGCGGTCCACCCCTTTGCCGAAGCGTCACGCGGATTTCAGCATGTCCCGGCGATCCGTGCCGCGGTCCGGGCCCGGCAGAAGCTCAGGATCGCCTGCAGGGACGACCACGGCGGGATGAACGACTGCGTCATCCGCCCTCTCAGGCTCGATTACTGGGGGCGCGTCTGGACCGTGACGACCTGGTCAGAAACAGAGGCCGGCTTCCGCCTCTATCGGGCTGACCGGATCGCGCGTCTGGCAGTGCTGCCTCAGCTCTTTGTCGACGAACCCGGCAGGACGCTTGGCGATTACCTCGCCTCGATGGACTGACCACCCGTTCCGGACCTCTGACAGGCGCTGCAGAACTAGGCCATCCAGCCCGAGGGCGGGCCGGCGGCACCAGTCCTCCGCGGACATCCGGGCACAGCCTGACTCCTCAAGGGGTGTCGCCGTCATCGCGCCGGAAACACAAAACACCGGTCGCGCCGGATCATCAGCCAGAGTGGTGTGCCCTTCTTGGGCAGGAAGACCGAAGGCACGGTCGCACGCATCACCGACGAATCATAGTCCATCCGGAATTCGATGAGGCTTTCGCCTCCGAGAAAGCGCGCCCGCTCAACCACGCCGCGGGCGGGCACGCCATCCTGAGGTGTCGGATTGGGGCCGCGCCCGGCACGGTCGAAATCGATCTTCACATGATGCGGCCGGATCGCGATATCGACCTCAGTCCCATCTGTCAGGCCGGGTGCGAGGAACTGGCCAAAGGCTGTCTCGGTCAGCGCCCCCCGCACCTCACCGCGGATTACGTTGACATCGCTGAAAAAGGCCGCAGCAGCCAGATCGACGGGATTGTTGTAGACCGTATAGGGTGCGCCGCGCTGAACGATCCTGCCGTCGCGCATGAGCGCGATTTCGTCAGCCATCCGCATCGCCTCCGAAGGCTCGTGCGTGACCAGCAACACTGCTGTCCCCTCGGCCTTCAGCACGGCCAGGGTTTCGTCGCGGATCTCGTCTCGAAGGCGGTCGTCGAGTCCCGAGAAAGGTTCATCCATGAGCATGATCCGCGGGCGCGGCGCCAGCGCGCGCGCCAGTGCGACCCGCTGCTGTTCACCACCCGACAACTCGTGCGGATAGGCAGTCAGATACCGGGCCATCCCGACGACCTGAAGCAAGGCGCGCACCCGTTCCCCGTTTCCCTCCCGCCGTCCGGCCAGACCGAATGCCACGTTCCGGGCGACGTCGAGATGCGGAAAAAGCGCAAAATCCTGAAACATGAGTCCGATGCCGCGTTCTTCGGGCGGAAGATGCGTGCCACTGCCGCTGATGAGCCGGCCGTCGACACGGATGCTGCCTGCATCCTGCCGCTCTACCCCCGCGATGATCCTGAGCGTCGTCGACTTGCCGCAGCCCGACGGGCCAAGAAGGCAGGTCACCTGGCCGGGTGCAATCTCCAGCGTCAGCTCATCGACAACCCGCCGTCCCCCGATGACGCGCGTAATCCCCGCGACGTCAAGCCGTGCACCACCGCTCATCCCTACCGCCTGTCCGGCCGCTTGGCCTGTCTCGGCCACGAGATCAGGGCCTGGTCGATACCTTAGTGAAAATATCGGACAATCCCCGGCAGTTGCAAGACCGGTCCGTCATTGGGGTACCCGCCTCCTGCGGCGGCAGCGCATCAGATCGTGGCCAGGGTCGCCCCGCCGTCAAGCAGGATGTTCTGCCCCACGATGAAGCCGGCGTGCACTGAACAGAGGAAGGCTGCCATCGCCCCGAACTCGGCGATTGTTCCATAGCGGCGTGCGGGAATCGCTGCCATCCGCTCTGCCCGGACCTGATCGAGGCTCAGCCCGCCCGCCGCCATGGCGGCAAGGTCAAGGGTTCTTGCCCGGTCGGTGTCATGACTGCCGGGCAGGAGATTGTTGATCGTCACGCCGAAGGGCGCCACGGCCCGCGACGTACCTGCGACATATCCCGTCAGCCCGGTCCGCGCGGCATTCGAAAGACCGAGAGTCGGGATCGGCGCCTTGACCGATTGTGAAGTGATGTTGACCACCCTGCCCCAGCCGCGGGCGATCATCCCCGGCAGCAGTGCCGTCATCAGCGCGATCGGCGTGAGCATGTTGGCATCCAGCGCCCGGATGAAATCCTCCCGGCCCCAATCAGACCACTGGCCCGGCGGCGGCCCGCCGGCGTTTGTGATCAGGATATCGACAGCGCCTGCCACCTGAAGGACGCGTGCCCGGCCCGCTTCGTCGGTAATGTCTGCCGCAACCTCTGTCACCTCGACCGCATGTGCATCGCGCAGCGCAGCCGCAGTCTGAGCCAGCGTCTCTTCGGCCCTCGCGTTCAGGACGATGTCACACCCTGCCGCCGCCAGCGCCTCGGCGACCCCGCGGCCAAGACCGCGTGACCCGGCACAGACAAGCGCGCGTTTTCCGGCGATCCCGAGGTCCATTCCGTTTCTCCCCAACACCGCTCCGCATCCGCGTTCCGTCATGCACGGCCAGGCCCGGCCCGCGTTGACCAGGCATGATCATCAAGGATATGTGGCAGGGTCGGGCGCGTCCACGGGTCATCAAGA
>JBEIDZ010000075.1:0-9577 GCA_040383215.1 Paracoccaceae bacterium
GTCCGCAGCACGGCAAGAAGCTGTTCCATGTCGTGGCCGTCGATGGGGCCGAGATATGAAAAGCCCAGTTCCTCGAACAAAGTGCCGCCCACGGTCATGTGTTTGAGCATGTCCTTGGCGCGCCGGGCGCCTTCGCGGAATGGCTCGGGCAGGAGAGAGACGGCGCCCTTGGCGGCGGCCTTGAGTTCCTGGAAGGGTTCGCCCGCATAGAGGCGAGAGAGGTAGGAGGACATCGCGCCGACAGGTGGGGCGATCGACATCTCGTTGTCGTTGAGGATGACGAAGAGGCGTTTCTTCAGGTGGCCTGCGTTGTTCATCGCCTCGTAGGCCATGCCTGCGCTCATCGCGCCGTCGCCGATGACGGCGATGGCATCGCCGATCCCGTGCACGGGCGCACCGCCGAGGTCGCGCGCGACGGCAAAGCCGAGTGCGGCGCTGATCGAGGTGGAGGAATGCGCGGCGCCAAACGGGTCATAGGGGCTTTCGGAGCGCTTGGTGAAGCCCGAGAGGCCGTCCTTCTGGCGCAGGGTGCGGATGCGGTCGCGCCGGCCGGTCAGAATCTTGTGGGGATAGCACTGGTGCCCGACGTCCCAGATGAGCTTGTCGCGGGGCGTGTCGAAGACGGCATGAAGAGCGACGGTCAGTTCGACAACGCCGAGTCCGGCGCCGAGATGGCCCCCGGTGGTCGAGACGGCCGAGATCGTTTCAGCCCTGACTTCGTCCGCGAGGCGCGCAAGTTCGTCATCCGTGAGGCGCCTGAGATCGGCGGGGGTCCGGACCCGGTCGAGAAGTGGCGTATGGGGACGGTCGGTCATCGGACCTGCCTTGCCGTTTTCCGGGGGTTCAACTGCGTCGGGCGATAACGAAGCGGGCGGCGTCGCGCAATCCGTCGCCTGCCGGACCATATGGGGAGAGGGCGTCGCAGGCCTGCGTCACGAGGTCCCGGGCGCGGAGGCGGGCCGCATCGAGACCAAGGAGCGAGACGAAGGTGGCCTTGCCGGCGGCGCCGTCCTTGCGCAGGGCCTTGCCGACCTTGGCCTCGTCACCCTCGACATCGAGGATGTCGTCGGCGATCTGGAAGGCAAGGCCGAGTGCATCGCCATAGGCGCGGAGCGGCGTAATATCGGCGCCGGCCATGCGTGCGCCGGCGGTGGCGGACCAGGTGAGCAGCGCGCCCGTCTTGCCGGCCTGAAGCGCGGTGATCTGGGCGAGCGTCAGGGGGACGGGGGCAGCCTCGGCGGCGATGTCCATCGCCTGGCCGCCAACCATGCCGGCGATCCCGGCGGCTTCGGCAAGGCTGGCGACAAGGGCGACCCTGGCCGGATCGGGACAGCCGGTGCGGACGACGAGCGCGAAGGCAAGGGTCTGGAGCGCATCGCCGGCGAGGACGGCGGTCGCCTCGTTCCATTGGCGATGGACGGTCGGCCGGCCGCGGCGCAGGTCGTCGTCATCCATGCAGGGCAGATCGTCATGAACAAGGCTGTAGGCATGCAGCGCCTCGATCCCGGCAGCGGCAGGGGCGGCGGCGGCGGGAGCGATGCCGTGGAGCCGCGCGCCTTCGATCACCAGAAAGCCACGCAGGCACTTGCCGCCTTCAAGCGCATAGCGGATGGCGGCAGCAAGGTCGCCGTGAATGCCGCCAATTGCCTGGGCGATTTCGTCCGCGACAAGGCTGCGGGCGGCAGAGAGGGCCGCGTCGAGCGTCATCAGGCCCCGTCCAGTGCTGTCATCCCGGTGGGCTGGCCATCGGGGCCAAGGGTGATCCGCGCGATCTTTTCCTCGGCTTCGGCGAGTTTCCTTTCGCAGGCGGCCTTGAGCGCGGCGCCGCGTTCGTAGAGCGCGATCGAGTCTTCGAGCGCGACATCGCCGCGTTCGAGCTTTCCCACGACAGATTCGAGTTCCTTCAGGGCCTCTTCGAAGCTGAGGTCGGTGACGGGCCTGTCGGTCATGCTGACTCCATCAGGGCGGCGACATGGGCGGCGGCAGAGACGCCGAGAGTATCGAGATCATAGCCGCCTTCGAGCGAAGATACCACGCGGCCGGCGGCATGGCGTCGGGCGAGTGCGCAGATTTCGCGGGTGATCCATGCAAAGTCGGCCTCGGTCAGTGCGAGGTTGGCCAGCGGGTCGGCGCGGTGGGCATCGAAACCTGCTGAGACGAGGATCAGCGCGGGCGCGAAGGCGTCGATGCGGGGCAGGACGTGATCGGTGACGACACGGCGGAAGGCCTCGGACCCGGTGCCGGGGCGCAGGGGAAGGTTCAGGACCGTGCCGTGGGGGCCGCTGTCGCCATGCGCGCCGGTACCGGGATAGAGCGGGCTCTGATGGGTCGAGACGAAGAGGATGCGGGGGTCGTCCTGGACGAGGTCCTGCGTGCCGTTGCCGTGGTGGACGTCGAAATCGACGATGGCGACGCGGGGCAGGCCGTGATGGTCGAGCGCGCATTTCGCGCCGATGGCGACGTTGCCCAGCAGGCAGAAGCCCATGGCGGTCTCGACTTCAGCATGGTGGCCGGGGGGACGGACGGCGCAGAAGGCGCGCGTGATATCGCCCGAGAGGACCAGATCGACGGCCCTTACCACGGCGCCGGCGGCGCGCAGGGCGGCGGCGAGGGTGCCGGGCGACATGTGCGTGTCGGAGTCGAGTGCACGCCAGCCGCTGTCGGGGGCGGCGCGGCGGAGATGGTCGAGATAGGAAGCGGGATGCACCCGCAGGATATCGTCATTGGGGCAGAGGGGGGCGGGGACACGGAAAAGGTCGAAGTCCTCAAGCGCGGTCAGCACGGCTGTCAGACGGTCGACCCGTTCGGGGTGTCCCGGCGGGGTGATATGTCCCATGCAATCGGGATGGGTGAGGAGCGCGACCTGCATGGCCGCAGGGAACAGGATGCGCGACTGCCGCACAAGCGAAAGCTGCTGTCAGGGAATGCTGCTGTGATCCGTGCAGGACGGGACCCCGTGGGCAGTCTGTCCGGATGGGGTTGCCGCCCCCGATCACCGGGGGCGTTAACCATTGGTTTACCTTTGCGCAGCGCAGCCAGCGCGCCGGGCAAAGGCTCCGGCCTCACTCTCCGAGGTAGGAGAGCTGGCCGGCCTCGTAGAGGCTGCGGCAATCGGAGGCGTCGAGGTAGCGCAGGGCATCAAGCGGCGTGGCCGCCATGCCCTGTCCGTTGAAGCGGGGATCGTCGCATTCGCCGTCGCCCGCCCATTTGCCCGTATCGGTTCCGAAGTCGATTTCGGCCGCGTTCGTCGCCTCTCCGACGAACTCGATCATGCCGGCCTCGTAGAGCGTGCGGCAATCGGTAGCATCGGCGAAGAGATCTGTCTCGACGAGCATTTCGGCCATGCCTTCGCCTTCGAAGCGGGGATCATCGCATTCGCCGTCGTTGATCCACTTACCCGTATCGGCCCCGAAATCCACCTCGGCACCATCGTCCGTGACGGGAACCATCCCGCCGGAATCGCCTGTTGCGTCTGCGGCAAGCCGGATCGCGCCGCTGGCGAACAGGGCCTTGCAATCAGTCGCATCGGCAAACAAGTCGGCGTCCTGAAGGACGGACGCCATCCCGGTGCCTTCGAAACGGGGGTCGTCGCACACACCGTCATTTGCCCAATTGCTGCTGTCGTCGCCAAAGTCGATGCCCGAATGCGCTGGTCCGCTGGTCTGGCCAGAAGTGCCGGCGACGAAATCGATACTGCCGGCGTTGTAAAGAGCGCGGCAATCGCTGGCGTCGGCCAGCACGTCGACGTCCTGCGGCAGAGGAGACATCCCCTCGCCCGCGAAACGTGGATCATCGCACTCGCCATCATTTGCCCAGTCGCTCGTATCGGCCCCGAAGTCGATCTCTCCACCCGCGACAGCCTGAGCAATACCCGGTTTGGCCGGCCGGTCTGCAGGAGCAGTGATTCCGGCCAAGGCGGGATCGAGCCGGATCGTTCCGGCATCAAAGGCGGCTGCACAGTCGGTTGCGTCGGCGAAGGTGTTGGCCTGCTGAGGACCCGGCGCCATCCCGTCACCGATGAATCGGGGATCATCGCATTCGCCGTCCCTGGCCCAGATGCTGCTATCATCGCCGAAATCGACGGACTGGGCCGTCGCGGGCGAGGCGAGCATGGCCATCCCGGCGCAGAAAGCGGAGGCGGAGAGCGAAAGCCTGGGCATCATCTGAAATCTCCCTGACGAAAACCTTGGCGACTGTGGCGCGGCGCGGGCGGCGATGCAATCGGTAAGGTTGGTCACTGTTCTGTTCGGCAACTTGATTCGTGGCAGCTTGCGGGGCGGATCACTCCGGCCCTATACGGAGCGCAAGGATGGCAGCCGGGGCCCGGGCATGAATTACCTCGATTTCGAGAAGCCGCTCGCCGAGATCGAGGGCAAGGCAGAGGAGTTGCGGGCGCTGGCGCGGGACAATCCGCAGATGGATGTCGGCAAGGAGGCGGCGGCGCTGGACAGGAAGGCCTCGGACATTCTGGCGCAGCTTTATGCGGGGCTGACCCCCTGGCAGAAGTGCCAGGTCGCGCGCCACCCCGACCGGCCGCATTGCCGGGACTACATCGAGGGGCTGTTCACCGAATGGACACCACTGGCTGGGGATCGCAAGTTTGCCGACGACCATGCAGTGATGGGCGGGCTGGCGCGGTTCGAGGGGCAGGCGGTGGTGGTGATCGGGCATGAGAAGGGCAACGATACCAAGTCGCGGATTGCGCACAATTTCGGGATGGCGCGGCCGGAGGGGTACCGCAAGGCGGTGCGGCTGATGGACATGGCGGACCGCTTCGGTTTGCCGGTGGTGACGCTGGTGGATACGCCCGGCGCCTATCCGGGCAAGGGCGCCGAGGAGCGGGGGCAGTCGGAGGCGATCGCACGGGCCACCGAGACCTGTCTGTCGGTCAGGGTGCCGCTGGTTTCGGTCATCATCGGCGAGGGCGGGTCGGGCGGCGCGGTCGCCTTTGCGACGGCGAACAAGGTCGCCATGCTGGAACATGCGATCTATTCCGTGATCTCTCCGGAAGGCTGCGCGTCGATTTTATGGAAGGATTCCGAGAAGATGCGCGAAGCGGCCGAGGCCTTGCGGCTGACCGCGCAGAACCTGTCGGACCTGGGCGTGATCGACCGGATCGTGAAGGAGCCGGTGGGCGGGGCGCATCGGGACGGCAAGGCGACGGTGGCGGCGGTGGGCAAGGCGATCGGGGCCATGCTGGCCGAGGTCGGGGTCCGGCAGGGCACCGAGACGCGCGATGCGCGGCGGCGCAAGTTCCTTGCCATGGGGGCCAAGGGTCTTGCGGCCTAGGGTCGGGGTCGGGCGGGTCTGACGACTGGACGGGTTTCGCGGACGCCCAGAAAGCGCCCCGATTGCCGCGAATCGGGGGTTAACGCCCTGATTTCGTGGAAAACGGGCTTTCGGTATCACGTCGGTATCACGTCGGTATTGCGTCGGTGCGGAATCCGCAGGCGGGCGCCGGGGCGGGGTCGTGACAGCACCGCGCGCCGGGGGGCAGGGGTTGAGGGAAGGTGAACGGGGGGGTACTGCCTGCGGGGAGGGGGAGCGCGGTGTCGCGCCGGGGCTCGGGGCGCGGTGCGACAAGCGTTATCGCGCGCCCCGGGGGTGAGGGAAAGTGAAGGGGGGCGCAACTGCATATCGCTCCACAGGGCGGGAGTGATGATGAAAACGCTGCGCTTGAGGGTGCGGTCTTTCTGCCGCGACCCTTGGATACTGGACAACTGCGGTTCTGAGCGGCGCTGGTGGGTAGGCCGGACCTCGCGCAGGGCTATCGCCTCCACTCATACATCTGGGCGGTGCACTGCCTGTAAACTGAATCATAATCGATGATCCGGTCTATCTTCTCACCTTCGGCGTCAGTGAGTATGTATCTGTTGCCGTCCCAGTCAGTTGCATCGCCCAACTTCACCGATCTTCCCTGGCTGTCAATCAGCAGTGTTCCCACTTCATCGGTGAGAGGCGTACCGGCCGGATAGGTATAGTCAGCATTGAGTACGAAGTCTTCCGGCAGGACCTTCGCATCGCGCGGAAGGCGCCGTGCCTGACGCACGATGTCATTGACCGCCGCGACGACCTCATCCGTCGTGGCCACCTGGCAGGCGTCACGTTCAACATCCAACGGTGTCACAAGCATCTGACGGTGATAGGCTTCTGTTACAGGCCCTGTCGACCCATTGATCGAGATGATGGCTTGCCCTGCGAAAAGCTCGGCCGGGGTGGGGGCGCGGGTGGTTTCGCAGGCGGCAAGGACCGGGAGGAGCGCGAGACAGAGCGGGGTTATCGGTTTCATGGTCGCGACCGGGCCTTTTCGGTTTCACCGGGGGTGGCTGCCCGGGCCGGAAGTGCCGGTCGACAATTGCTGGCGAAATTCCGGATGAGCAGGTCTGCGATCTGACTTTGCCCGGTATTGGCCGGGCTCCATTCATGGATTGCGTGCGACATCGCGTCTTCCCGTTCCTTGCTGCCATGGCCGGATGCCACATCATCACCCTGCGCGAGGAATTGCGCGCAGGATAGTCCGGGGGTCGTCATCTGAAAAGAGAGGTCGGGGTTTAGCCGGTGTCAGGGACGCAGGGACGAGGGCAGTCAGGTCCGTTTCTGTCCAAGCCGGAACCGGCGGTGTCATGGGCCCGGACCGGGCCTGTGTCTTCGGAGAGACCGGGGAGCCCGAGGGGTCAGCGGGGGAGGGTCGGGGTGGCTTCGGCCATCAGCGCGTCGGAGCGGGTCTCGATCGCGGTTTCGAGGCGCTGCATGAAGGCGTCGGCCGGCAGGCCTGCGGGGATGGGTGGCAGGAAGTCGACCACCGCCAGACCCGGGCGGCGCAGCACGCCGCGGCGGCCCCAGAAGACGCCGACATTGGTGGCGACGGGCACGCAGGCCTGGCCCGAGTCGGCATAGAGCGCGGCGGTGCCGATCTTGTAGGGGGCCTTGACGCCCGGCGCCACGCGCGTGCCCTGGGGGAAGATGATGAGCTGGCCGGGCAGCGACCGGCCGGCCTGGACATCGGCGACCATCTTGCGCACGGCGGCGCCGCGTTTGCCGCGGTCGACGGGAATGCAGCCGATGCGCAGCGCGTACTGGCCGAGGAGCGGGGCCCAGACCAGTTCCTTCTTCATGATGAATCTTCCGGCGGGAAGGGCGGAGAAGATCAGGATGATGTCGAGGAAGGACTGATGCTTGGCCGCGACGATGACCTCGGTCTGCGGGGGGGTGCCGCGGATTTCGGTCCTGAGGCCGATCATCCAGCGGGCGGTCCAGCGGACCCAGCGGCAATAGCTGTGGCAGGCGGCCAGCGCGCCCCGGCGCGAGACGAGTGCCCAGGGCGCGAAGGCGAGGCCGATGGGCAGCATGACGAGATACATCTGGGTATTGAAGGCCAGCGAGCGCAGCCATTGCAGCGGGTCGTTCACGACTGGCTCCGCAAGGCGCGCAGGGCGGCGCCACGGGTGGCGAAGAAGGCCGTGATTGCGGCGGCGGGAGGGATGAGGAGGGGCAGCAGCCATTCCCAGCCGCTGAAGGCAAGGCCGGTCAGGAACCCGCCGGCCACATCCCCTGAGGGCAGGACGGCGATCGCGGCGACCCCGGTCGCGGTTCCGATGGCCGCACCGCCCAGCGCGCGCAGCGTGAATCGGCGGACGAAGGCCCGGGCGATGTAGATGTCACGCGCGCCGACGAGGCGAAGGACCCGGATCACCTGCGCATTGGCATAGAGCGCTGCCTGGGCGGCGAGGGTGATCATCGCGGTCGTCGAGAGCGCGATGAGCGCGATTGCGGCCAGACCCATGAGCCGGACACGTTCTGCTGCCGCGACCAGGGGCCGGCGCCAGCGGGCATGGTCATCGAGCATAGCGCCCGGAACCTCGGCGACGAGGCGGGCGCGCAGGCCGGTCGGGTCATAGCCGGTTTCGTCTTCTTCGATTTCGATCAGCCGTGGCATGGGCAGATCGTCGAGTGGAAGGTCGGGCCCGAACCAGGGAGACAGCAGGGCGCGCTGTTCCTCGTCCGTGAGTGCCCGGGCGGCGGCGATTCCCGGCGTCGTCTCGAGCACGCGCAGGGCGGCGACGGTCTGGGCGGCCGTCTGGTCGGGCGGGGCAGAGATGCGCAGGGTCGATGTCCGGGCCAATTCCCCGGTCCAGCGGTTCGCCATCCGTTCGGTCGCGAGGGCAAGCGCGAGGGCGAAGACGGCGAGGATGGCCATCGCGGCGGAGGTGACTGTGGTGATGCGGGCGGTGTAGCCGGTGGGCGGCACTGCGCGGTCGGCCAGCGGATCGCCGCGCAGAAGCGACAGCAGGAAGCCGATCCTGACCTTCACAGATCTGCCCCGGCCGTCTGGAGGCGGCGGTTGCGCAGCCGGAGTGTCCGGGCGGAGACCTGGGGTTTGGCGGCGCGGATCAGGTTCAGGTCATGCGTGGCGACCAGGACGGCCTTCCCGAGGCGGTTGAGTTCGACAAGAAGGTTCAGCAGGCGCTGCGACATGTCCCAGTCGATGTTGCCGGTCGGTTCGTCGGCGAGAATGACGTCTGGTGCGGTGATCACCGCGCGGGCGAGTGCGGCGCGCTGGCGTTCTCCGCCCGACAGCTGGGGGGGAAGGAGGCTTGACTGTCCTCCGAGCCCGACCCAGGCGAGAAGGTCGTCGACGTGGCTTTCGCCTTCGTCCTGGCGGTCAGAGACCGTCATGGGGAGCAGGACATTGTCGCGCAGCGGCAGGTGATCGAGAAACTGGCAGTCCTGGTGGACGATCCCGATGCGGCGGCGGGCGCGGGCGATGTCGTCGCGGGTCATCCGCCGGCTGTCGGTTCCGAAGATCGACACTGATCCGGCGGTCGCGACAAGATCGCCGTAGCACAGCTTCAGCAGCGTCGTCTTGCCGGCGCCGGAGGGTCCTGTCAGGAAATGGAAAGACCCCGGCGAGAGCGCCAGGGTCACGTCAGAGAAGAGTTCTGCCCCGCCGTAGGAATAGGCAACCTGGGTCAGATCGATCAATGGATCCCCCTCGACTTGACCATGCGCGGATGTTGTGACCGAAGACCGGGGCCGATTCAATCGGTCGGTTCCGCCCTGCCCTGTGCGGAGGGCGGTTTCCGGCATGCCTTGGCTCCCGGAGCGGCGGTTGCTATGGTCACCGGCAGAGGAGGGGTCGGGGTGAACAGGCAATGCGATTGATCTGCCCCAATTGCGGTGCGCAATACGAGGTGGATTCTGACGTGATTCCCGCCGGAGGGCGGGACGTGGAATGCTCTGCCTGCGGTCAGGTCTGGTTGGTGAGGCTGCCGGGAGACGAGCCAGGTCTTGCCGGCGGTCAGGGGCCTGATCCGGAACCCGGCGCCGCAGGAGATGAAGGGGAGGCAGCCTCAGAGAGCCCCGAGGGGCTGGAAGAGGTGGACGAACCGGTTGCCGAGGTGACGGACGCGGATCCCGGTGCGCAGGACTGGGCGGAAGAGGATGAGGCCGGGACCGGGTCCGGACCCGGGGAGGAACCGGCCGGATTGCGCGATGAAGATCGCCCGATCATCACGCCGCCGCCGCCGCGTCCGACCGTGACCCCTGCAATCGCGGACATCCTGCGCGCGGAAGCCGA
>JBEIDZ010000076.1:0-9501 GCA_040383215.1 Paracoccaceae bacterium
ATGGAGGTCGGAAACGCAGAGCAGGCCTTGCTCGGGCTGGAAGAGCGCGCCGGAGGGGAGCGCGAGGAGCGGCTCGCCGGCGAGGGTGAAGGGCTGGGCGTTCATGCTTCGTTCGTGCCATGCCGGGGCGGGCGGGCGCAAGGGGCGGCCTGCCCCCGGCCCGGCCGTGGTGCTAGGCTCGGGCGCGAATCGGTGACCTGCCGGGGCGGAGCCCGGGCGGGGCGAAGGAGAGGAGACGGACATGGCCGTATCGCGGCGGGACTTCATGCGGGGAACGGCCAGCGTGCTGGCGCTGGCGGCGGGCGCGGGGCGGCTGGCGGCGCAGGGTGTGGTAGCCGAGCGTATTTTTCTGGGGCGAGTGATCACGATGGACGATGCGCAACCCCTTGCCGAGGCGCTGGCGGTTGCAGGGGGACTGATCGCTGCGGTCGGCACGCGCGAGGCGGTGATGGCGCTGGCCGGACCCGACACGGTGGTGACCGAGCTTGGCGAGAAAGTGCTTATCCCGGGCTTTGTCGATGCGCATGGGCATGTGGTGGGCGGAGGGATGCAGGCGCTGTCGGCCAATCTTCTGTCCCCGCCCGATGGCGAGGTGCGTGACATCCCGTCGCTTCAGGCGACTCTGCGGGCCTGGATGGCCGAGAACGAGGAGGCGATTGCCGCGGCGAACCTGATCCTGGGGTTCGGCTATGAACCGGCCGAGATGGCCGAGAAGCGGCATCCGACGCGTCAGGAGCTGGACGAGGTATCGGCCGACGTGCCGGTGCTGGTGATCCACCAGTCGGGGCATCTGTGCACCGTCAACAGCGCGGCGCTGGCGGCGGCGGGATATGGGCCGGACACGCCGGACCCAGTGGGGGGCGTGATCCGGCGCGAGGCGGACGGGGTGACGCCGAGCGGGGTGCTCGAGGAACTGGCGATGGGGCCGGTCTATGCCGCGCTCTTGTCGGGGATCGGGGCGGAGGGGGGCAAGGCCTTTGTCCGGGCGGGGGCAAAGCTCTGGGCGCGATATGGCTATACGACCGCGCAGGAGGGGCGCGCGGTTCCGGGATTCTTTGCGCTTCTGCAGGCGGTCGCGGCCGAGGGGGGGCTGCCGGTCGACGTCGCGGTCTATGCCGATGTGCTGGTGGATCGGGACTTCATCCTGGCCAACCGGTCGCAGGACTATATCGACCGGCTGCGGCTGGCGGGGGCGAAGCTGACCATCGACGGATCGCCCCAAGGGTTCACGGCGCTGCGCGACCGGCCCTATTTCGACCCGGTCGGGGATTATCCACCGGGCTACAAGGGCTATGCCGCGGCGCCGACCGAGGTCTTTGTCGAGGCGGTGGACTGGGCCTATCGCAACGGGGTGCAGATTCTGACCCATGCCAATGGCGAGGGGGCGAGCGACATCCTGATTGCCGTGCACCGGGCGGCGCAGGCCGCGCATGGCCGGGAGGGGCGGCGCGACGTGCTGATCCACGGGCAGTTCCTGCGCGAGGACCAGGTGGATGCCTACAAGGCGCTGGGGGTCATCCCCTCGTTATTCCCGATGCACACCTTCTACTGGGGCGACTGGCACCGCGAGCATACGGTCGGGCCGGAGCGGGCCGACGACATCTCGCCCACGGGGTGGCTGATGGCGCGGGGGATGCGGTTTTCGACCCATCACGATGCGCCGGTGGCATTTCCGGATTCGATGCGGGTCCTGTCGGCGACCGTCACGCGGCGGTCGCGGTCGGGCGACATCATCGGGCCCGAGCACAGGGTGCCGGTGATGACGGCGCTGAAGGCAATGACGATCTGGCCAGCCTGGCATCATTTCGAGGATGACCGGAAGGGGTCGCTCGAGACCGGCAAGCTGGCCGATCTGGTGGTGCTGTCGGCCGATCCGCTGACGGTCGCGCCCGAGGACCTGGCTGCGATCAAGGTCGTGGAGACGATCAAGGATGGGGTGACGATCTTTGACGCGACCGCCGACCGGGGGGCGCTGCATTACGTGCCCCGCCCCGACGGGTCGGACCCCTATTCAGAGACGCTGCGGCTGGTGGCACTGGCGATGGACAATCGCGGCGGGGCCGGGCGCTTTGCCGGGATGGGCGTGCTGCGCGACGGGCCGCATGCGGCGGCCTGTGTCGCGGGGCGGCTGGCCGATCTGCTCGCCGCCGCGGTGGCGCGGGGGTAGCGCCGGACGGTCGTGCCCGCCCTGCGGGGAGCGGGCACGCCTTCGGCGCACCCGCCGGGCGGGTTCGGCAGGATTTGGCAGCGTCGGATGGGCGGAGGGCCCTATAGCCTTCGCTTGCGCTCCGGCGATCGGCCCGCGCGGGGTGCCACTGGCACGTCGCAATGTGCGGGCCAGGGCGCGGGGTGGAGGGGGTGTGCACGTCACATGGCGGTGGGATTGACGCATGACAGGGAGGGCGCAGGGCGGCGCGGTCAGAGGCCCGCGAGGCCGGCGGTGGCGAGGAGGCGGGCGGCGGCTTCCTCGGCGAGCCGTTCGCGGCCTTCGCCCGTGACGGGGACGCGGCCGGGTTCGAAGAAGAGGGGTGCGGCGAAGGGGGAGGGGCGGTCGAGGCGGATGTGGTCGATCCGGCCGGCGGTGCGGGCGAGCATCTGCTCGATCCGGCCGAAATCGACGAGGCCGCGCATCGCCTCTTCGCGGGTGATCTGCAGGAGCAGGTGGTGGGGGTCGTATTTCGCCAGCGTGTCGTAGAGGATGTCGGAGGAGAAGGTCGCCTGGCGGCCGCTCTGGCGGGCACCGGGGGTGTTGCGTTCGATCAGGCCCGCGATGGTGGCGACGGCGCGAAACGTGCGCTTCATCACCGCGTTGGAGGCCAGCCACGTCTCGAACCCGGCACGCAGGTTTTCGGCGGCGAAGAGGGGTGTGGGGTCGGGCAGGGGGGCGAGGCCGTAGACGAGCGTGGCGTAGTCGGTAGCGATGAAGCCGAGGGGGCGAGAGCGAGCGCCTCCATCCGTTGGGTCACGAGGAGGCCCAGGGTCTGCTGGGCGTTGCGGCCGGCGAAGCTGTAGAAGCAGGTGCAGTGCCAGCCGTCATGGGGGAAGCTTTCGACAAGCAGGCGGTCGCGTTCGGGCAGGCGCGAGACCTCGCGCTGGAGCGCGAGCCATTGCGCGGTATGGGCGGGCAGGTCGGGCCAGGCGGGCGCGTGCAGCAGGCGCAGGATGCGGTCGGAGAGTTGCGTGGAGGTCGCGAACTTCGTGCCCATGAAGGTCGCGATGCGGGGCGGGCGGCCAGGGCTGCGGGAGACCTCGACCGTCATCTCGCGCAGGGATTCGAAGCGCACGACCTGGCCGCCGATGAGGAAGGTATCGCCCGGTGAGAGGGTGGCGGCGAAAGCCTCTTCGATTTCGCCGAGTGGGGTGCCTGAGCGCAGCCGGACCTTGAGCGTGTCGCTGTCTTGGATCGTGCCGAGGTTCATGCGGATGCGGCGGGCGGCGCGGGGGTCGCGCAGTTGCCAGCGCCCGTCGTGGCGCTGCTGCAGGCGGCGCCAGCGGTCATAGGCGCTGAGGCCGTAGCCGCCAGTGGCGCAGAAATCGAGGCAGGCATCGAATTCGGCGCGGGTCAGGTCGGCATAGGCGCCGGCCGTGCGGAATTCGTCGAAAAGATCGGTGGCGTCGAAGGGGCCGGCGCAGGCGGTGATGAGGATGTGCTGGCAGAGCACGTCGCGGGGGCCGCGGCCGCGGGGCTCTCCGTCCAGGTCGTGATCGCGGGCGGCGGCAAGGGCGGCGACGCATTCGACGATCTCGAAGCGGTTCGCGGGGACGAGCAGCGCCTTGGAGGGCGCGTTGTAGCGGTGGTTGGCCCGCCCGATACGCTGGATCAGGCGCTTGACGTTGCGGGGCGCGCCGACCTGGATGACGAGGTCGACATCGCCCCAGTCGATCCCGAGATCGAGCGAGCCGGTACAGACGACAGCGCGGAGTGCGCCCGCGGCCATCGCGGATTCGACCTTCGCGCGGGTTTCGCGCGACAGGCTGCCATGGTGGATGCCGATGGGCAGGCCCTCGTCATTGGCGAGCCAGAGGTTGTGAAAGAAGATCTCGGCCTGGGCGCGGGTGTTGTGGAAGATGAGCGTGGTGTTGTGGCGGCGCACCTCGGCCAGCACGGCCGGGATCGCATAGGCGGCGTTGCCGCCGGCCCAGGGGGGGCGTTCTTCGGTCACCAGCATGTCGATGTCGGGTTCGGGGCCAGGATCGGCGTGCAGGACCGGGCAGGGGTCGGGGTGGCGGGCCAGCAGGCGCGCGATGGCGGCGGGGTCGTCGACCGTGGCCGAAAGGCCGACGCGGCGCAGGCCGGGGGCAAGTCGCTGGAGCCGGGCGAGCGCGAGCATGAGCTGGTCGCCGCGCTTTGATTCCGCGATTGCATGGATTTCGTCGACGATCACGCGCTGGAGCGTCGAGAACAGGCGCGGCGCGTCCTCGAAACTTGTCAAGAGCGCGAGGCTTTCGGGCGTGGTGAGCAGGATATGGGGCGGGTCGGCGCGCTGGGCCCGCTTGCGGGTGCCAGGGGTGTCGCCGGTGCGGTCCTCGACCCGGACGGGCAGGCCGAGGTCGGCGATCGGAGTGGAAAGGTTGCGGCGGATGTCGGCGGCAAGCGCCTTGAGCGGGGAGACATAGATCGTGTGCAGGCCGCTATGCCCGCCCCCGGCCAGTTCGGCAAGGCTGGGCAGGAAGCCCGCGAGCGTCTTGCCTCCGCCGGTGGGCGCGATGAGCAGGAGCGCGGGTTCGGCCGCGCGCGCGAACATCTCAGCCTGGTGGGAGTGGATGGTCCAGCCGCGGGCGGCGAACCAGGCTGCAAATCGGGGCAGTAACGTCATGACGGCATTTATGCTTGCACGAAAGAGCACATCCCAAAGCCAATGCACATCGCACGCCGGTGGTCCGCCTGCTGACGGACATCGGAATTGCGTGTCACGACATCCGGTCCTTGCCAACGGACTTGCACGACAGGGCCAGCGGGCGGCAGTGACCCTTTGCCATGACGCGGGTCGGACTCCCCGAACCTGCGGGAACTCAGGTTCAGCGCGGCACCTTCCCGTCACGCACGAACAGGTTTTCCCATGCCCTGTCGATCAGTGCAGGGTTCATCTGATGCGGAATACCTTCGAAGTCGCAGATCGCCAGCATCTGATCGATCAGGAACACCGGATGATAGTTCGCAAACTCGTTCTCGATCGTCGGATACTTGGTGTTCAGGAGATGCAGCAAGGCTTCCTGATTCAGGGGCAATTTCTTCTTTCTGGCGGCGATGGCGAATATCTTGAGAAAATCTTCGCGGTTGGGCCCGTCGATCCGGATCTTGAAGAAAAGCCTGCGAAGTGCCGCCCGGTCAAAAATCTCGCTGGGCTGGAAGTTCGTGGAGAATATCACAAGCGTGTCAAAGGGAACCTCGAACTTCTCTCCCGACTGCAGCGAAAGGATATCGCGCCCCTCTTCAAGCGGTACGATCCACCGATTGACGATCGATTGCGGAGATTCCTTCTGCCGGCCGAGATCGTCAACGATGAACACGCCACCCGTCGCCTTCAACTGGAGCGGTGCCTGATAAGTTCGGGCAACGCCGTTGAACACGAGGTCCAGCATCGAGAGTGTCAGCTCACCGCCCGTGATGACCGCCGGACGCTTGCAGCGCACGTAACGGGTGTCGTGACGCCCCGTCGTACGCCGCAGCGATAGGGTATCCTCGATTTCGTCGTCGACGGCAGTATGGACGGTTGGATCGAACAGGGTGATCACCTGTCCGGCGTATTCGATCGCGCGCGGAACATAGATGCGGTCCCCGAGCGCATCCCTGATCCCGCGGGAAATCGAGGATTTGCCGTTTCCGGGAGGGCCATACAGGAGGATCGAACGTCCGGCATTCACGGCAGGTCCAAGCTGGTCCATCAGCGGCCGCGGCATAACGAGATGGCTCATCGCGCCGTTCAACGCGTCACGCGACAACTGGATATTGCGGATGGTCTGCAGCCTGACCTGTTGCCTGTAGACGTCAAGCGGCACAGGCATTGCACCAAAGTATTCCGACTGACCCAGCGCATCGAGCGCCCGCGCCCGACCGGACTCAGTCAGCTGATAGCCCATCTCGTTGCCGGAATTGGCGTTGAGGGTACCCATCGCCTCACACAGCCTCTGGCTGCGGACCACGTCAATCAGTTCCTGCGTGACGGGGATGGGAAGGCAAACGGCTCGGGCGATATCGGACAGGAAGCTTACGTTCTTGCGGAACATCGTCTTGATCAGGATGTCGCGCAACATGGTCAGCGGCATCTGCATCGCCTCGATCGAACGGGGCGCCGACGGGGCAGGAACCGTGGTCACCTCTTGCATGTTCATGGGCTGCGCTTTGTACCGCTGATTTTCAATTTTATCGTTTGACCCCGCATTGTGGCGAAAACGGGGAGAGATGCGCGCTTTCGCTAGGCAGCGCTGTCAGGACGAAAGGATGAAATCGCGCAACCTGCACGCAGCCGGAGGAAGAGCGGCGCCAGCTCGGGTCAGCAGGGCGAAGGGCGCGACAGTGAGCCCGAGGTCGAGCGGCAGGACGGCATAGGGGCTGCCCGGTTCGGCGAAGCGCCGGGCGACGGCGGTGGCGAGCGGTGCAATGGCGTTCGATTGCCGGATGAGCGCGAGGGTGAGCAGGAAGGAGGAGGTGGAGAGCCGCCCCGGCGGATCGGGCAGGCCGAGCGCGCTGAGGCGGGCGCGGACGGAGCGGGTCAGGATCGCGTCGGGGGCGGGCATCACCCAATCGTAGGCGAGCAGATCCTCGGGGCAGAGATCGGGACGGCCGGTCAGGGCGTGGCCGGCGCGGGTGACGAGACTGACGGGTTCGGGGCCGATGGGGCGCAGGTCGAAGAGGGCGGGGTCGCGGCCTTCGGGCACGCGGGCCAGCGCGAAGTCGAGCCGGGCGGCGAGCAGGAGATCGGCGAGCAGGTCGCTCGGGCCGACCTCGACCTCGACCGTGACGCGGGGGAGCGCGAGGCGGGCCGTGCGAAGCGCGGGCAGCACGCGATCGAGCGCGGGGCCGGTGACCGCGCCGAGCGCAACATGGCCGCGCGTGCCTTCGGCGCTGTCGGAGAGGTCGCGGCCGGCATCGGCCAGTTCGGCGAGGATGCGCGCGCCGCGCGCCGCGAGGCTTTGCCCGGCCTCGGTCAGCGCGATGCCACGCCCGTCGCGGCGGTGCACGGGGTGGCCGGTAAGGGTGCCGATCTCGGCCAGGAGGCGGGAGGCGGCGGGCTGGGTGATGCCGAGGTCGGCCGCGGTGAGGCCGATCCGGCCGGTCCGGGCGAGCGCGGCGAGCAGGCGCAGGTGCGAGAGCTTGAGCCCGCGGGCAAGGAGGTCCATGCGCATATCATTCCGGGTATGATTGCCTGCCGCAACCTGATTTGTGCGGCATGGTCGGGCGAGCTAGGCTGACCGGAAGGGAGGACCGGACATGCTTCTGTCACAGATTGTCACGCAAGGCGGGCTGGCCGTGGTCGCCCGCGAAGGGTCGGAGGCGGCCGTCGTGAAGGGGGCGGGGTCGGTGCGGGACCTCGCGCTCGAGGCGGCGGCGTCGGGACGGCGGCTGGCCGATGTCGTGGCCGCGCATGGGCTGGGCGAGGCGGTGGACCTGGCCGCGCTGGCTGCGGCGGGGCGGCTCACGCTGCCGATCACGCATCCAGACCCTGCGCATCTGCATCTGACGGGGACGGGGCTGACCCATCTGGGCAGTGCGGCCACGCGCGATTCGATGCATGCCAAGGCGAATGCGGCGGATGCGTCGGATTCGATGAAGATGTTCCGGATGGGGCTGGAGGGGGGCAAGCCCGCGCGGCTGCCGGGCGTGCAGCCGGAATGGTTCTACAAGGGCAACGGCGTGATGGCGGTGGCGCCGGGTGCCGCGCTGACGGTGCCAGGGTTCGGCCAGGATGGCGGCGAGGAGCCCGAGATCGCGGGCATCTATGTGATTGCCGCGGATGGTGCGCCGGTGCGGGTGGGCTGGGCGCTGGCCAACGAGTTTTCCGACCATGTGATGGAGCGGGTGAACTACCTTTACCTAGCGCATTCCAAGCTGCGCCCGGCGTCCTTCGGGCCGGAAATCCTGGTGGGCGATCTGCCGGCGGATGTGCGCGGGACCAGCCGCATCCGGCGCGGGGGCAAGGTGATCTGGGAGAAGCCCTTCCTGTCGGGCGAGGCCAACATGAGCCACAGCTTTGCCAATCTGGAGCATCATCACTTCAAGTACGGGGTCTTTCGCCAGCCGGGCGACGTGCATGTGCACATGTTCGGCACCGCGACCCTGTCCTTTGCCGACGGCATCCGCACCGAGGCGGGCGACGTCTTTGAAATCGAGGCGGCGCCCTTCGGCCTGCCGCTTGTCAACCTGCTCGCCTTTGCGCCCGACGAGGGCGTGGCGGGCGTTCGCGCGCTCTGAGGAGAGAGACATGCCGTTCACGCCCAAGCCCTGGCCCCGCAAGCTGCGTTCGCAGGAATGGTTCGGGGGGCATTCCAAGGACAACATCTATCGCAGGTCCTGGATGAAGAATCAGGGCCATCCGGCCGACCTGTTCGACGGGCGGCCGGTGATCGGGATTCTCAACACCTTCTCGGAGCTGAACCCCTGCAACGCGCATCTGGGCGATCTGGCGCAGCGGGTGAAATACGGCATCTACGAGGCGGGCGGTTTCCCGGTCGAGGTGCCGGTCTTCTCGGTGTCGGAATCGGCCTTCCGGCCGACGGCGATGATGTTCCGCAACCTGGCCGCCATGGCGGTCGAGGAGGCGATCCGCGGCCAGCAGATGGACGGCGTCGTGCTGATGGTGGGCTGCGACAAGACCACGCCGTCGCTTCTCATGGGGGCGGCCTCCTGCGATCTGCCGGCGATCGTGGTGACCGGTGGGCCGATGCTGAACGGGTACTACAAGGGCGAGCGCGTGGGGTCGGGCACGCATCTGTGGAAGTTCTCGGAAGCGGTGAAGGCGGGCGAGATGACCTCGGCCGAGTTCGTGGAGGCGGAGGCCTCGATGAGCCGCAGCCCGGGGTCCTGCAACACGATGGGCACGGCCTCGACCATGGCGAGCATGGCCGAGGCGCTGGGCATGGCGTTGTCGGGCAATGCGGCGATTCCGGCGGTCGATTCGCGGCGGCGGATGATGGCGCAGCTGACCGGGCGGCGGATCGTGCAGATGGTCAAGGACGACCTCAAGCCGTCGGACATCCTGACGCGCGAGGCCTTCGAGAACGCGATCCGGACGAACGGGGCGATTGGCGGGTCGACCAATGCGGTGATCCATCTCCTGGCGATCGCGGGCCGGGTGGGCTTGGACCTGAGCCTGGACGACTGGGACAGGCTTGGGCGCGACGTGCCGACGATCGTGAACCTGATGCCGTCGGGCAAGTACCTGATGGAGGAGTTCTTCTATGCCGGCGGGCTGCCGGTCGTGATCAAGCGGCTGGGCGAGATGGGGCTTCTGCACAAGGAGGCACTCACCGTCTCGGGCGAGACGATGTGGGAGCAGGTTC
>JBEIDZ010000077.1:0-9245 GCA_040383215.1 Paracoccaceae bacterium
CATGCTGTCCAGCCTGATCGTCGGCGTCAACCTTGCGGCCGATGCCTTTGCCAAGGCACTGGGCGTGGATCGGCAGATGGGCGTGCGGGCCGGATGACATTGCTGGCGGTCCAGGACCTGACGATTTCCCGCGCAGGACGCGAGGCGCATATCGTCCGCGGCGCCGACTTTGCGCTCGGGCCCGGCGAAACCCTTGGCATTGCGGGCGAATCCGGCTCCGGCAAAAGCACGCTTCTGCTGGCGCTCATGGGTGTGGTCAAGCCGGGGCTGGCGGTGACCGGCGGGAATGTACGGGTGCTGGACCAGGACCTGAGCACGATCACGCCCGAGGCGACGCGCCGCCTGCGCGGGCGGCTTGTCGCGATGGTGCCGCAAAGTGCGGCGATCGCCCTCACGCCCACCCTGCGTGTCGGCGCCCAGGTGGCCGAGGCGATGGCGGTGCATGATGCGATCCCGCCCGAGGCGATGACGGCCCGCACCGCCGAGCTCTTTGCCTGGGTAAGGCTGCCCGAACCCGACCGGATCGGCACCCGCTATCCGCATGAGTTGTCGGGCGGGCAGATGCAGCGGGTGGCGATCGCGATGGCGCTGGCCTGCAGGCCCAAGCTCTTGCTGCTGGATGAGCCTACAACCGGGCTGGATGTCACCACGCAGGCGGCGATCCTCGACCTGCTGACTGAATTGCGCCGCGAGACAGGCATGGCGATGGTCTGCGTCAGCCACGACATCGGCGTTCTGGCCCGGCTGACCGCACGGGTGGCGGTGATGTATGCCGGCCGCATCGTCGAAGACCGGCCGACATCCGGCCTGTTGACCCGGCCAGCACATCCTTACGCACGGGCGCTCATGGCCTCGGTCCCCCGGATCGAAAGCCCCGGATTGCCACCGTCGATCCCCGGCAGCCCACCGCCACCGGGAATGTCGGGCCCAGGCTGCGCCTTCGCGCCCCGATGCAGCCGTGCCCATGTCGCCTGCGAGCGGGTACCCGCGCTGTCATCCCTCCCGGACGGTGGCCGCATCGCGTGTCACGCGCCGGATCATGGGCCGCTCGCCACGGCCGAAGTGCCCGGAACGGTGGTGGCGCAACAGCCCGGGAAGCCCGTCATCGCCGTGCGTGACCTTGTCGTGCAATACCGGCGATCTTCTATGCTGGCCCGCTTGGCAAGGCGCAAGCTGCCGGACCCTGTCGTGGCCGGGGTTTCGCTGACGCTGACCAAAGGCGAGATTCTGGGGCTGGTCGGCGAATCCGGCAGCGGCAAATCGACCATTCTGCGCGCCATCGCGGGCCTGTGGCCGCGGAGTGCGGGCACCATCACCCTTGACGGCGCAAACCTGCCCGCCAGGGTCACCGAGCGCAACCGGACCGCATCGCGCCGGGTGCAGGTGGTGTTCCAGAACCCCGATGCCTCGCTCAACCCCCGCCACACAGTGCGCGAAATCCTTGCCCAGCCTTTGCGCCTCTACTTCAACGCCGGCTCGACCGAGGTCGAATCCCGCGCCCGCGACCTGATGGCCGATGTCCGGCTGGATGCGACCTATCTTGACCGCCTGCCGGGCCAGCTGTCGGGCGGCGAACGCCAACGCGTGGCACTTGCCCGTGCCTTTGCAGCCGAACCGGACGTGATCCTGTGTGACGAGGTGACCAGTGCGCTGGACGTGTCCGTGCAGGCGAGTGTCCTTGCCCTGATCCACGCCCTGTGCCGTGCCCGCGGGACATCCTGCCTGTTCGTGGCCCACGACATTGCGGTGGTGTCAGCGCTTTGTGACCAGGTGGCAGTGCTGCATCAGGGCCGGATCGTCGAGCAGGGCCCCGCGCGTTCCGTCTGCTCGGCCCCCGAGCATCCCTACACCCGCAGCCTGATCGGAGCGGTGCACCACGCGCCAGACCTTCGCGGCGATCTCGTCTCCGGCCTCTGAAGACTGCCCGTCTGCCGGACCGGATTTTGTCTGTTTGCCAACGAGGCACGGCCCGGGCGGGCGCCCGTCTTTCCATGGTTGGTGTCATCTCCCGCGCACGAGACCTGGCTTCCGGAAACTCGGATCGTGACCGGCGCGCAAGGGGGGCCAATTCCGGCAAGGCGGCAAGTAAAGGGGTCGGCAACATCAAGCAGGAAGGCACAGGATTTTGTCAGCGTGGTGACTTGGACGGACCGCTTCGCGACGATATCATCATCAAGACAACACGGAGGTCAGCCTTGAACAGGTCTGTGCTTTCAGACGCGCAGCGCGCCCAGTTTGACCGCGACGGTTTCCTCGCCATGCGCGGTCTTTTCAGCGCCGACGAGATCGACAATATCCGCTTGACCTTCATGGAGACTGCCAAGGATGGGCCGGTGCCCGGTCTCTCCGACGTGCCAAAGGCTCGCGAAGGGGCGCCCACGGCGGCAAGCGACCCGCTGTCCTTCTATCCGCGGATGCTCAGTCCGCACAAACATGCAGACAAACCGGTCGGGCCGCTGGCGATGCGTTACATGCGCGATGCCAGGTTGCGCCCGATCCTGGCCGAACTCTTTGGCGAGGAGCCCTTCGCCTGCTCATCCATGTTCTACTTCAAGCCACCCGGGGCACGCGGGCAGGACCTGCACCAGGACAATTTCTATCTCCGCGTCAAGCCGGGGACCTGCATGGCAGCATGGCTGGCCGTCGATGACGCCGACGAAGGCAATGGCGGCATGATGTTTGTTCCCCAGACGGCGGCGTTGGACATCGCCTGCCCCGAGATGGCCGACCCTTCCCTGTCCTTCACGACCGAGCATGTGGAACCGCCGCCGGGACTTCACCCGCAGATGATGCGGCTCAAGGCGGGTGACGTGCTGTTTTTCAACGGCAGCGTCATCCATGGCTCCACGCCAAACACCAGCACCGACCGGTTCCGCCGCTCGCTCATCTTCCACTACGTGCCGGAAAGTACGGTGGAGATGAGCCACTATTATCAAGTGCTGAGTTTCGATGGAGCGAAGCAGGAAGTTGCGGTCAACATGGATGGTGGGCCCTGCGGCACTTCGCAGGACCTTCCAACCAGTCAGCACTGATTTCTCTGAAACCGCTGGGCCGCATCTTTCGCCTGACGGCTCCCCACTGCCGCGCGCAAAGTGCAAAACGGGCGATGTGTCCCGGGTGGTTGTGTGGGAGGCCGGGCGCAGAGCCCGCGGGCGCAGCGCAAAGCGCGGCCGTGGGTGACACTGGCGGACACCGCCGATCTTCGGAAAAGGCTTGCGTTGCAACACCTGGAACCAGGAACGGAGATGACGATGATCGAAAAGAGAATGGCGCCGATCGAGCTGGTTGAGAGGCAGGCTTATTGTGACCTCGTGCGCGACATGTGCCGTGATCTCCGATAGCTCGTTCATCTGATGCGAGAGTCTGGCCCAGGGAGGGGTCCGGACCATCAGAGGCGGCCACACTCCATACGACTACACCTGCAAGGTCAGGACCTCAGAGCCGGATCGATCGATCCTTGACCCGATCCACCAGTTGCCGGGACTGAACAGCCAGAGCCTGTCTGCTTCACATTGAAACATAGCCGGCATGCCGAAGGTGGGCTTGGCACACGATGGGTGTGAAAGAATCGAGGAGGGTTCCGAACCTTCGCCCTGAGGCTTGGACGCCGCGTTCATCGGCTTTCCGGAACAGGGTCTTGACCTTGGCGAAGACCATTTCGATGGGGTTGAGGTCGGGTGAGCAGGGCGGCAGGAAGAGCGGAAGCGCCCCGGCGTTTCGGATCGCGGCGCGTACCGCACGTCCCTTGTGGCTGCCGGGATTGTCGAAGACGACGACGTCGCCGGGCCGGAGCGTCGGGACCGGGCCGTGTTCGACCCAGGCGGTGAAGCCTTCGCCGTTGATCGGTCGGTTGAAGAGACAGGGGGCCTCGACAGGGTCGACACGCAGCGCGGCGCGGAAGGTCGGCGTGCGCCAGTGGCCGTGCGGGTGGCGTCCCGCCAGGCGCTGGCCGCGCGGTGCCCGGCCGCGCAGGGGGTCATGTCGGTCTTGACCCAGGTCTGGTCGGGAAACACGGAGCCGCGCCGGGTCGATCCTGTCCTGATGCCGCCGCCGGCGCGCCCGCTTGCGCGCAATCTCGGGTCGGTGCACCTCGCTTGCCGAGCAGTCCTTCTGAGGCTGAGGACTTCGGCGTGCACGGACATGCCAGACCGCGCCGCAGCTCACCACCACGCCGCGTTCGGTCAACTCCGCTTGCAAGGCCCGCAGAGCCAGCGACGGATGCCCGGCCAGCCGCGCCAGCGCAGAGCCCCGCCCCGGCGCCATCACGTCGCGCCGCCGCCCGCCCATCGGCCTGGCCGCGGCACTCCCGGTTGCCCGGTGGCGCTCAGTCCACGTCACCACCGGCGCCACGCTGACCCCGAACACATCCGCCGCATGCCGCACCGTCTCCCCGGACAGGACGAACAGCGCCACCCGCTCCCCCAGGTCATCCGAGGAGTGCGTAACCATCCATCCCGGACCTCGGCCTCCGGTCAGAAGGGTCAATCACAAACACCACCAGATGAGGATCCCCCGCGATCCAGTCAGACGCGATCCCGCCCTGACCAGCACCCTGCCCCGCCACAAGCCAGGTTCTTCTGGCAACATCCGAGGGGGAGGTGCGGTATCGCCGCGGCGTTCTCTGCAGGAAGCGAACGCGATCAACCCAGATGTACTTCCCTGCTCGCAGCCCAGGCGAGTGCGTCGAGGCCACTGGCGAGATGGTCGCGCCGCGTATCCTCGGCCGGGTTGTGGCTGATGCCGCGGATCGAGGGCACGAAGAGCATGCCGCTGGGCAGGACGCGCGCGACATGCGAGGCATCATGCAGCGCCCCCGACGGCATTCGCCGCCAGCGCCCCGGGCAACTCGCCTCAGCGCCCTCGGCGAGGGACGCCACGAGGCGGCCATCCATCTGCACCGGGTCGAGGCTGAAGCCCTCGGCCAGCTCGAGGCCGAGGCCGAGCGCGGCAGCCGTCCGCCCGGCCGTGGCCTGCATCGCTTCGGCCATCGCGCCAAGACGGCCCGGGTCGGCATCGCGCATCTGCACGGTCACCCGCGCAAGGCCCGGCACGATCGAGGGCGCGTTCGGTTCGACCGTGATGCGCCCGATCGTCCAGACCGTGCGGGCATCGGCGACCGGCGCGAGGGCGGCGTCGAGTGCCGTTGCGAAGGCAATGACGCCACGCATGGCGTCACGGCGCAGCTGCATGGGCGTGGTGCCCGCGTGGTTCGCCTCGCCGGTGAAGGTGACAGTCGCCTGCCGGACGCCGACGATCGCCTCGACGACGCCCAGCACCTCGCCCGAGGTGTCAAGCACGGGCCCCTGTTCGATATGCGGTTCGATATAGGCGTGGAAGCGGTCGGCCGATACCTCGGCCAGCGGCGCGATCTCTGCCGCGCGCCGGCGCGCGCTGGCCCAGGCGAGGCCGTCGTCATCCGTCAGGGCGTCGGCCGCATCGCGCGTGATCGCGCCTGCCCAGACCGCGCTGCCGGTGAGCCCGCCGAAGCGGCCCTCCTCACCCTGGAACGACACGACGGCGACGGGCGGCCCCCCCGCCGCCCGGGCGGCCCGGGCGATCTCGAGCCCGCAGGCGACGCCGTAGATGCCATCGAGCCAGCCGCCGAGCGGCTGGGTATCGCTGTGCGAGCCGATGAGCAGCGCCCGACCGGGCTCGGGCGGGAGCCCCCAGAGGTTGCCCTCGGGGTCGGCGACGGCGCGCAGGCCCGCAGCCTCCATCCGCTCGGCAAGCCAGCGCCGCGCGGCGATGTCGCTGTCATCGAACGCCCTGCGCGCGACACCCGGCCCGACCGCACCGATGCGGCGGAGCCGGTCGAGATCATCGAGCATCCGGGCCGGGTCGATGGGCAAGCGTTGCATGGCCGTCACTTCCGCTGTTGTTGGCGCTGTTGTTGGGCCTGCGCCCATACGAGCCCGCGTTCGAGCCGCGCCGCAGTCCCCAGAAGCGCGAGGATAAGAACGAGGTAGAGTGCCCCCACGATGGCCCAGATCTCGAACACGCGGAAGGTCTGCGAGATCGCGACCTGACCAGCAAAGGTGAGTTCGGCAACCGACAGCGCCGCGAGGAAGGCCGATTCCTTCGTCACGGTCGCGACGAGATTCGCCGCACCCGGGATGACCGCGGGCAGAAGCTGCGGCAGGATCACCTTGCTCAGGCGCGCCATCCGCCCGAGCCCGAGCGCGCGCGCGGCATCGCTCTGCCCGGCTGGCAGCGCCCGAAAGGCGCCGCGCACGATCTCGGCCATGTAGGCCGCCGTGTAGAGGGCGACCGCGGCAATGCCGAGTGCCATTGTCGACACCCGTACTCCTGCGACGCCGAAGAGCGCGAAGAGGAGGCTTGCCTGCACGAGGAAAGGCGTGTTGCGGATCAACTCGACATAGCAGCGCACGAGCATCCGCGCCCAGCCGGCCGGCCCGCAGGCAATCGCGCCGAGAGCCGCCCCCGCCATCGCGCCCGCGACGAAGCCGATCGCCACCACGCGCAGCGTTCCGAGAAACCCCTCCGCGATGAGGGTTCCGTGGCTTGCGATCAGGTCGTTCATGCTGCGAGCCCCTGCGGCGCGAGGCGGGCCTCGAGCATGGCCGCGAGCCGGGAAAGCGCGAAGAGGACGATGAAGTAGAGAAGCGCCGCCGCCAGCATCGGCGCGAGCGGGTCGAAGGTCTGCATCGCGACCTGCTGGAAGCGCCGGGTCAGATCGACCACGGTGATGAGCGACAGGACGGGCGAGGCCTTGACGATGAATGTCGCCTCGCCCACGAGGGCGGGCAGCGCCACCGGCAACATCTGGGGGATCACCACGAGCCGCCAGACGGCCCCGCGCGACAGGCCGAGCGCGGCTGCGGCCTCCCACTGGCCGGGCGGGACGCGCGCGATCGCGGCGCGCAGGATCTCAGAGACGAAGGCCCCGCCGTTGAGACCGAGCGCGACGACCCCCACCCAGAATGCCGAGACCCGGCCGAGATCGAAAACGGCCGGCAGGCCGAAATACATCAGGAAGACGAGGATGACGATCGGCAGGCCACGGATCAGCCCGACCCAGCCGATCGCAAGGACCGCGATCCAGCGGTGGCGCGACCGCCGGGCCGCGACGAGCGGAACGGCCATCGCGACCGCCAGCACCATGCCGGCGGCGCAGATGACGAGGGTCGTCCAGAGGCCGTCGAGCAGGAGGGGCAGTGTGGCGGCAACCCGCGTTGCAAGGTCCATCCGCCCCGTTTCCCCCTGCCGCGCCTACTGGACGGCGCCGGGCGGCAGGTAGCCTTCGGCCGGAACGCTCATCGCCGTGCCGACCCACTTCTCCTGCAGCGCGGCAAGCGCGCCGCTGTCGGCAAGCCGACCGATCGTGGCATTGATGGCGCCGAGCAGGCCCGGGTTGCCGGGCCGCACCACCCAGGCGATGTAGACCGGATCGCCCCAGGTGGCGGCGATCTTGAACTCCCCGGGGGCGGCCGCCATGGCCTCGCCGGCGGTCGTGTTGCCGACGACGATGGCATCGACCTGCCCCGAACGCAGCGCAAAGGCGGTGTCGGCAAAGGTCTGGAGAAGCCGCAGGTCGGCAAATCCCGCGCCGCCCGCAGCCTTCAGCGCGGTGTCGATCTCGCGCGCGACAGCTTCGGTCGAACTGCCGAGCTGGGTGGCGACGATGAGGCCGTTGAGCCCCTCGGGGGAGGTCACGGTCGCGTTGTCGGCCTTGGTGACGATCGCATTCTCGATCGAGGCGATCGGGCGCGTGAAGGCGTAGGTGGCCGCTCGCTCGGGCGTGATCGCGACCGACGTCGCGACAAGGTCGTACTGCCCTGCCTCGAGCCCGGCGAGAATGCCCTGGAAGGGCAGGTCGAGCTGTTCGACCGCGACGCCCATGTCGGCGACGACCTCCTTGAGCAGATCGGCCCCGAACCCGACGATGACGCCGTCCTGGACGAATTCGAAGGGCGGAAAGGCCGCCTCAGTCGCCACGACGATCTTTCCGGCCGCCTTGATCCCGTCAAGATCCTCCGCCACGGCGCCGGTGGCCGCGACGAGACCCGCGATAACGGTCGCAATCAATGTGCGCATGTTCTTCCCCCCCTCCGGAACTGGACCGTTTCGACCATAGGCAAGGGGTCCTTGCCAATGAATGCAAATCATTGCCAGTATGGTTGCGGATTATCGCAAGAAATCGCATGCCCTCTGTCAGTCTCTCACGTATCGATCTCCGGCTGCTTGCGGTCTTTCTCGACGTCGTCGACCATGAAGGCGTATCGGCCGCAGCGCTCGCGACGAATTCCAGCCTGTCGTCCGTGACGCGCGACCTCGCCGCGCTCGAAGACCGGCTGGGGGTTCGGCTCTGCCAGCGCGGCCGGGGCGGTTTTGCCCTGACCTCCGAGGGCGAAGAGGTCTATCGCGCCGCGCGCCAGTTGCTCGAGGACGTGCGCGGCTTCGAGGCAAAGGTCGCGGCGACCCGCACCACCCGGCCGGGCGCGCTCGAGATCGGCATCATCGACAACATGCTCGGCAATGCCGATTGCCGGCTTCCCGCGGTGCTCAACCATCTTCACCGCAAGATGCCGGACCTGCATCTGCGCGTCAGCATCCACCCCGTCACCGCCATCGAGGTGATGGTGCGAGAGCGGCGGCTCGATATCGGCTTCACCGGGCTTTCCGGAGGACTCACGCCGCTGCGCTATGTCCATGCCCATGACGAACGCCACGCCTGCTACATCAGCCGCAGTTGTCCTGCCTTCGAAGCGGTGCGCGCCTGGCGGCCGGGACAGGAGGGAGTGACGATCCCCTATGTCATCCGCACCTTCCCCAGCACCCATTTCGAGGCGTTCGAACGGTCGATGCCCTTTCGCGTCACCGCGATCGGTGGCAGCCTCGAGGGGGTGCTGGCGGGTGTCCTTGGCGGCTTCGGCGCGGGCCTGCTGCCGGTGCATGCCGCGCAGATGCACGAGGGACTCGTCGCCCTCGACCATCCCGCGGGTGGGCTTCGGGTGCCCCTCTCGATCGTGGTGCGGCGCGATGCCGAGACGCGGCCCGAGATTGCGGCCTTCCTCAGGTTCCACGCGCGGCGAACGGCGCAAGCTTGATCGACCGCGCAACTGAAGTTGCCTTGATTGCGCTTCTTTGACCGTCTCCCATCCCTAACGTTGCACGCAGCAATCGAAGGAGCCGGCGATGGTCCGAGACGAGCCGATCTGGGTCGAATCCGAATGGGCGCCCCTCAGGGAATGCGTCTACGGATCGCCCGACACCTGGGTGTTGCC
>JBEIDZ010000078.1:0-9231 GCA_040383215.1 Paracoccaceae bacterium
GTCTTGGCGGCCGGCGCAGCCTTCGCCGCCGCATAGCGCCTCTCGGCGACCAGCGGCCCGCGCGTCCCGGTCTGTCTGCCCATGTCCTGCTCTGCCCTTCGGGTCTTTTCCGGCGCAGTCTACAGCCATCCCAGGGAAAAGTTGAGCCGCATCCGGCACCAAATCGCATCGCCTGATCGAACAAAATTTGTGCATCCGATCCGGAATGTGCAAAAAATGTGCGAAACCCCCGCCAAATCGCGGCACGGCACCCTGACCCGTTCTTGCACCGCCGCCATCCGCCTCATCTTTCTCGGCAGCGCAAGCGCCTCCGGACCGCGGAGCCGCACCAGGCCGACAGGGGGAGAATGTGAAACTCATCATCGCAACGATCAAGCCGTTCAAGCTCGAGGAGGTGCGCGAAGCGCTCACCACCGTCGGCGTGCGCGGCATGATGGTGACCGAGATCAAGGGCTTCGGGTTGCAGTCCGGTCACACCGAAATCTACCGCGGGGCCGAATACGCCGTGAACTTCGTGCCCAAGGTCAAGCTCGAAATCGTCGTGCCCGACACCCTGACCGATCAGGTCGTCGCCACCATCGCGGCGACCGCCAGGACCGACAAGATCGGCGACGGCAAGATTTTCGTGCTCGATGTCGAAAGCGCGCTGCGCGTGCGCACCGGCGAAACCAACGAAGATGCGCTCTGACGCGTGTGACCAGGGAAAGAGTGACAGAATGAACACCATGATGAAACATGCGGGTCCGGCCGCGGCGCTCGCCGCGCTGGCCGCCCTGCCCGCCCGGGCACAGGACACCACCGAAGAAGCCGCCGCGGCGCTCGCGCCCTATGTCTATGAAAAGGCCGTCGATGCCGGCGATGTCGCCTGGATGACGGTCGCGACCGTCCTCGTCCTGCTGATGACCGTCCCGGGCCTCGCGCTCTTCTACGGCGGTCTCGTGCGGACCAAGAACATGCTCTCGGTCCTGACCCAGGTCTTCGCCATCACCGCGGTCGTCTGCATCATCTGGATCTGCTACGGCTATTCGCTCGCCTTCTCCTATGGCGGCGCGCTCGACACCTATGTCGGCGGCTTCTCCAAGGCCTTCCTCGCCGGCGTCGACATGACCACGCTGGTGCCGACCTTCACCAACGGCAAATGGCTGCCGGAATATACCTTCATCGCCTTCCAGATGACCTTCGCCTGCATCACGCCGGCGCTGATCGTCGGCGCCTTCGCCGAACGGATCAGGTTCTCGGCGCTCCTCGTCTTCGTCGTACTCTGGGTCACCTTCATCTACTTCCCGATGGCCCACATGGTCTGGTGGTGGGGCGGTCCCGACTTCCTGGCCGAACAGCAGACCGCGCTCCTGATCGCGCAGGCCGCCGGTGATGCCGAAGCCGAAGCTGCCGCCGCCGCCAACCTCGCCGCCAACGGCCTGATCTGGAACTGGGGCGTGCTCGACTTTGCGGGCGGCACCGTCGTGCACATCAATGCCGGGATCGCGGGCCTCGTCGGCTGCATCCTGCTCGGCCGCCGCGTGGGCTACGGGCGCGAAAACCTCTCGCCCCATTCGCTCACCATGACGATGATCGGCGCATCCCTGCTCTGGGTCGGCTGGATGGGCTTCAACGCCGGCTCGAACCTCGAATCGAACGCCGTCACCTCGCTGGCCGTGATGAACACCTTCACCGCCACCGCCGGCGCGGGCGTCGCCTGGATGTTCGCCGAATGGTTGACCAAGGGCCGTCCCTCGCTCCTCGGCCTCGTCTCGGGCGTGGTCGCGGGTCTCGTCGCCGTCACCCCGGCCTCGGGTTTCGCAGGTCCGGTCGGCGCGATGTTCCTCGGCATCGTCGCGGGCGTCGTCTGCTACATCTTCGTGGCCTATGCAAAGAACGCGCTCCGGCTCGACGATACGCTCGACGTCTTCGGCATCCACGGGGTCGGCGGGATCATCGGCGCGCTGGCGACCGCCATCCTCGTCAATCCCGCCCTCGGCGGGGCGGGCGTGCCTGACTACCTCTCCGTGCCCGGCACGCTGCAGGTCGCGCCCTACGACTTCGGGTTCATGGTGATGGCCCAGCTCAAGGCGGTGCTCTTCACCATCGTCTTCGTCGGGATCGGCTCTCTCATCCTCTACAAGATCGTGGACTGGACCATCGGCCTGCGCGTCCGCGAAGAGGAAGAGCGCGAAGGCCTCGACATCGCCACCCATGGCGAGCGGGCCTACAACATGTGACGCCCGCCCGCAGGTTCACGACTCCGGGGCCGGCCCTCCTCCTCCCTTCCTTCCGGCCGGCCCCGGACAAACTCCCGGCCCGCGCGCCCTCCCTCGCGCGGGCCGTTTTTCATGGCCGTCCGGCGCGCGGGACCCGCGCTCTCGTCACCCCCGCCCGGCCCCCGCGCGCCCGCCCGGCGGGTAAGCGCAGCGCACTCGACCGCCGACCCGTAGGGTGGGTGAAACCCACGCGTCCCCGGCGAAACGGCGTCCCGCGCATCTCCCCCGTCCCGCGCAAGGGCCTTGCACCCCGGCCGCCCCTTGGGACAAATGGCGCATGGACCCGTTCCCCTCCTGGGCCGACAGCGCCCCCCGCCTTGTCGCCGTCGCCGCCGGCCGCGCCCCCGCCGACCGGGTCATCCGCGGCGGCCGCCTCGTCAACGTCCAGGCGCGCGAGGTGCTTGACGGCTGGCAGGTCGCCATCGCCGGGGGCCGCTTCGCCTATGTCGGCCCCGACGCGTCCCACTGCATCGGCCCCGCGACCGAAGTGACCGACGCCGCCGGCCGTTTCCTCGCCCCCGGCCTCTGCGACGGCCACATGCATATCGAAAGCGGCCAGCTCACCCCGGCCGAATTCGCCGCCGCCGTGATCCCCCACGGCACCACCACCATGTTCGCCGACCCCCACGAAATCGCCAATGTCCTCGGCCTCGCCGGCGTGCGGATGATGCATGACGAAGCGATGCTGCAGCCCGTCAGCATCTTCACCCAGATGCCCTCCTGCGCCCCCTCCGCCCCCGGGCTCGAAACGACCGGCTTCGAGATCGGCCCCGACGAGGTGGCAGAGGCGATGGCCTGGCCCGGCATCATCGGGCTGGGCGAGATGATGAATTATCCCGGCGTCATCAACGGATCCCAGCAGATGCTGGCCGAAATGGCAGCGACCATGCAGGCGGGCAAGACCGTGGGCGGCCATTACACCAGCCCCGACCGCGGCATCCCCTTCCATGCCTATGCCGCCGGCGGCCCCGCCGACGACCACGAAGGCACCGCCGAGGCCGACGCCATCGCCCGCGTCCGCCAGGGCATGCGCGCCATGCTCCGCCTCGGCTCGGCCTGGTTCGACGTCGCCTCCCAGATCACCGCGGTCACGCAGAAGGGCCTCGACCCGCGCAACTTCATCCTCTGCACCGACGACTGCCACGCCGGCACGCTGGTCGGCGAAGGCCACATGAACCGCGTCCTGCGCCATGCCATCGCCTGCGGCTGCGACCCGCTCGTGGCCCTCCAGATGGCCACGATCAACACCGCCACCCATTTCGGGCTCGAACGCGAACTCGGCTCCATCGCGCCGGGCCGCCGCGCCGACCTCATCCTCACCTCCGACCTCGCGACCTTCCCGGTCGAAGAGGTGATCGCCCGCGGCCAGACCGTCGCCCGCGACGGCCGCCTCACCGTCACCTGCCCGCATTACCCCTGGCCCGATGCCGCCCGCCGCACCGTCCGCCTCGGCAAGACCCTCGCCCCAACCGACTTCGCCATCCCCGCCCCCGCCGGCGCCGCCACCGTCCGCGCCCGCGTCATCGGCGTGGTCGAAAACCAGGCCCCGACCCGCGCCCTCTCCGCGACGCTCCCCGTGCGGGCGGGCCTCGTCGAACCCGACGCCGACATCTGCCAGATCGCGCTCGTCGAACGTCACCGCGCCACCGGCCGCGTCGTCAACGCGCTCGTCTCGGGCTTCGGCTACCGCGGGCAGATGGCCATCGCCTCCACCGTCGCCCACGACAGCCACCACATGATCGTCGTCGGCACATCACGCGCGATGATGGCCGCCGCCGCCAACCGCCTGGGCGACATCGGCGGTGGCGTCACCGTCTGGCAGGACGGCGCGGAAATCGCCTGCCTCGAACTCCCCATCGCCGGCCTCATGTCCGACCGCCCCGCGGCCGAGGTCGCGCAGAAGGCCCAGGGCATCGTCGCCGCCATGCAGGCCTGCGGCTGCACCCTCAACAACGCCTACATGCAGCACTCGCTGCTCGCCCTCGTCGTCATCCCCGAACTGCGCATCTCGGACATGGGCCTTGTCGACGTGACCCGCTTCCAGGTCACGCAACTGTTCGAGGATCAGGCATGACCCCCGCCGACCCCGCCCACGACACGCCCGCCACCCCCCCGGCCGAGGATTTCACCGATGCCGCCGCCGCCGTCGAACGGCTGATCCTGCTCTACGACATCGCCTCCGCCTTCCTGCGCGACCGCTTCGCCGACACGATCGCCGGCCGGGCCCCCGCCGCCCGCATCCGCGCCTTCTACCCCGAGATCCGCCTGACCACCTCCACCTTCGCAGTGGTCGACAGCCGCCTCTCCTTCGGCCATGTCGCCGCCCCCGGCACCTATTCGACCACGATCACCCGGCCCCGGCTTTTCGCAAGCTACCTCGAACAGCAGATCCGGCTCCTGATCGTCAACCACGGCCAGCCGGTCACCATCGGCCCCTCCGCCACGCCCATGCCCGTGCACTTCGCCGTCGCCGGCGACGGCCTCGTCTCGGTCCCGCTCGATGGTGCGCTCGACTTCACCCTGCGCGATGTCTTCGACGTCCCCGACCTGTCGACCACGCATGACGACATCGTCAACGGCGACGGCTGGACCTATCCCGACGGCTCGCTCCCGCTCGCCCCCTTCACCGCCCAGCGGATCGACTATTCGCTGGCCAGGCTCGCCCATTACACCGCGACCCAGCCCGACCATTTCCAGAACCACGTCCTCTTCACCAACTACCAGTTCTATGTCGACGAATTCGAAGCCCACGCCCGCCACATGCTGGCCGACCCCGCCGCCGGCTATACGGCCTTCGTCGGGCCCGGCGACGCCGTCATCACCCGCCCGGACGCCCCCCTGCCCACGCCTTCGCGGCTGCCGCAGATGCCGAGCTACCACCTCAAGCGTGACGGCGGCCAGGGCATCACGCTCGTCAACATCGGCGTCGGCCCCTCCAACGCCAAGACCGCGACCGACCACATCGCCGTCCTGCGCCCGCATGCCTGGCTCATGGTCGGCCACTGCGCCGGCCTGCGCAATTCCCAGCGCCTGGGCGACTTCGTCCTCGCCCATGCCTATCTGCGCGAAGACCACGTGCTCGACGACGACCTGCCCGTCTGGGTCCCGATCCCCGCGCTCGCCGAAATCCAGATCGCCCTCGAACGCGCCGTGGCCGAGGTGACCGAGCTTGAAGGCTACGACCTCAAGCGCATTATGCGTACCGGCACCGTGGCCACGATCGACAACCGCAACTGGGAACTGCGCGACCAGTCCGGCCCGGTCCAGCGGCTGTCGCAATCCCGCGCCATCGCGCTCGACATGGAATCGGCCACGATCGCCGCCAACGGCTTCCGCTTCCGCGTCCCCTACGGCACCCTGCTCTGTGTCTCCGACAAGCCGCTGCACGGCGAACTCAAACTCCCCGGCATGGCCTCCGCCTTCTACAAGACACAGGTGGGCCGTCATCTCAGGATCGGCATCCGCGCGATGGAACGGCTGCGCGACATGCCGCTCGAACGCATCCACTCGCGCAAGCTGCGTAGCTTCGAAGAAACGGCCTTCCTCTGAAAGCGCCGCGAACCCCACAACATATGCGAAAAACCCTTGCAAACAGCCACAAATCGTTGTGGACCATTCCCTCACCGCGCAACAGCGCAAAGACCGGGCCAAAAGCCGGCCCGCAGCAGGAGACAGTGACATGGCCAACCAGATGACCAGGGCCCAGCTTGTGGCCGCCATCGCCGCCCAGACCGGCAGCGACCGCAAGTCCGCCGGCGCCGCGCTCGACGCGCTCGCCGACATCGTCACGCGCGAGGTTGCCGCCGGCGGTGCCGTGACCCTGCCGGGCATCGGGAAGGTCTATTGCCGCGAACGCCCCGCCCGCCAGGTGCGCAACCCGGGCACTGGCGAAATGGTCGCCAAACCCGCCGACAAGGCCGTCAAGATCACCGTGGCCAAGACGCTCAAGGACAGCATCAACGGCTGACCGTTCAGCCGGCGCCGGGCCCTCGGCGCCAGGACGGCAGGGCCACCCCCGTTCCCTTTCGGTACCCGCAGTCAATGCGGGCAAAGGCTGCAACACGCACGGTCGGACCGTTTCGCGGGTGGTCCCTGCTGCCGACTGTCGGCATCCAGGTGGCGGGGGTCGTCCGCAACGCGCGCCCTGTTAGGGATTTCCCTGATTTCGCGACCTGCACCGACGCAATACCGACGTGATACCGACGTGATACCGACGTGGTGTAACCTTTGCGAATCAGGCCTCCGGACCGATCCTTCCGTGCAGTCCGCAGGTCCGGGCGCGGTCACCCGGGCGGCTGATTCGCCGCTGCCTTTCAGCCCGCCGGCCCGATCTTTCCGCGGACTCCGCCGGTCTGGGCGCGGTCCATAAGCATATGATCCAACAGCACAATCGCCATCATCGCCTCGCCCACCGGCACCGCCCTGATCCCCACGCAGGGGTCGTGTCGCCCCTTCGTCACCACTTCCACCGGCCGCCCCTCGATGTCGATCGAGGCGCGCGGCGTCAGGATCGACGACGTCGGCTTCACCGCAAAGCGCACAACGATGTCCTGACCCGTTGATATTCCACCCAAAATCCCGCCCGCATGGTTCGACCCATAGATGACGCGGCCATCCTCGCCCATGAAGATCTCATCGGCGTTCTCGCGCCCCGTCAGCGCTGCCGCCGCCATGCCTTCACCGATCTCCACCCCCTTGACCGCGTTGATCGACATCATCGCGCTCGCCAGATCGCTGTCGAGCTTGCCATAGACCGGCGCCCCCAGCCCCGGCGGCACGCCCTGCGCCACGACCTCGATCATCGCGCCGACCGAATTGTGCTCCTTGCGCCGCAACAGGTCGAGGTCCTCCTCCCAGGCCGCCGCCGTCACCGGATCGGGGCACCAGAAATCATTGGAATCGATGGCATTCCAGTCGAACCGAGCACGCTCGATCCGCCGCGGCCCCATCTGGATCATATAGCCCCTGATACGGATTGCTGGCGCAAGCCGGCCCAGTACCGCCCGTGCCACCCCCCCCGCCGCGACCCGCGCCGCCGTCTCGCGCGCCGAGGATCGCCCGCCGCCGCGCGGGTCCCGCACCCCGTATTTCTGGTGATAGGTGATATCGGCATGCCCCGGCCGGAACGTCCGCGCGATCTCGGCATAATCCTTTGACCTCTGATCGGTATTGCGGATCATCAGCTGGATCGGCGTCCCCGTCGTGACACCCTCATAGACACCCGACAGGATTTCGACCTGGTCCGCCTCCTGCCGTTGGGTCGTATTCCTGTTCTGCCCCGGCCTCCGCCGGTCAAGCCAGGGCTGGATATCCGCCTCGCTCAGGGCCACCCCCGGCGGGCAGCCATCCACGACGGCGCCCAACGCGGGCCCGTGACTTTCGCCCCAGGTCGTGAAGCGGAACACATGTCCGAAACTGTTGACGCTCATCCCGCGCCCCTCCCGTCGCCGCCTCCGCATAGGCCAAGCCCTTGCGCAGGCCAAGGGTTTTCGTCGCGCCCCGCGCCCTCGCATCCGGGGCCCAGCCGACAGTCCGGTTGCACGCCCGGGTCCAAGGGCTTATGCGGTCGGGCAGCGCTTTGACAGGACCTGACCGATGGCCAATCACCTCTATCGCGGCGACCTGCCCTCCGGTCTGGACCTCGGCCCGGTCGTCGCCATCGACTGCGAGACGATGGGCCTCGTCCCCGCCCGCGACCGGCTCTGCCTCGTGCAGATGTCGGCGGGCGACGGCGACTGCCACCTCGTCCAGATCCTCCCTGGCCAGACCGATGCACCGAACCTCTGCCGCCTTCTGACCGATCCGCAGGTGCTCAAGCTCTTCCACTTCGGCCGCTTCGACATCGCCGTCCTTCTCCACACCTTCGGCGCGCTCGCCGCCCCGGTCTATTGCACCAAGATCGCCTCGAAACTCGTGCGCACCTTCACCGACCGGCACGGGCTCAAGTATCTCCTGCAGGACCTGATCGCCGTCGACATTTCCAAACAGCAGCAGACCAGCGACTGGGGCGCCGAGACGCTGACCCCCGCCCAGCTCGACTATGCCGCCTCCGACGTGCTCTACCTGCACAGGCTCCGGAACGTGCTCGACCAGATGCTGGCTCGCGAAGGCCGCATCGACCTTGCCCAAGCCTGCTTCGACTTCCTCCCCGCGCGGGCACGGCTCGACCTGATCGGCTGGCCCGAAATCGACATTTTCGCCCACTGACATGGCTGAACCGCACACCTCGGTCGCGCGCCGGGTCATCACCGAAGAGGCTCAATCCCTCACGGCGCTCTCCGAAACGCTCGACGACAGCTTTTCCCGGGCCGTCGACCTCATTCTTGCCGCGACCGGTCGGGTTATTGTCTCAGGGATGGGCAAGTCCGGTCACATCGCCCGCAAGATCGCGGCCACCTTCGCTTCTACCGGGACACCCGCCCATTTTGTCCATCCCGCCGAAGCCAGCCACGGTGATCTGGGGATGCTGACCCGGGGCGACACCGTCCTCGTACTCTCGAATTCAGGAGAGACGCCCGAACTTGCAGATATTGTTGCCTATAGCCGACGCTTCGGTATTCCGCTGATCGGCATTGCCAGCCACAGGGACAGCACCCTGATGGAGCAGGCGGATATTGGTATCCTCCTGCCCCAGCGGGGCGAGGCCTGCGGGACCGGTATCGTGCCGACGAATTCCACCACGATGATGCTTGCGCTCGGCGATGCGCTTGCCATCGCGCTGATGGAAGCCCGCAGTTTCACACCCGAGAATTTCCGCGACTTTCACCCCGGCGGGCGCCTTGGTGTACGCCTCTCCCGGGTGCGCGACCTGATGCACACCGGCGAGGCGATCCCGCTCGTCGGCGAAACAACCCCGATGAGCGATGTCCTGCTCACGAACAGCCAGAACGGCTTTGGCGTCGTTGGCGTTCACGACAAGGCTGGCCAGCTCGGCGGCGTCATCACCGATGGCGACCTGCGGCGTCACACGCAC
>JBEIDZ010000079.1:0-9122 GCA_040383215.1 Paracoccaceae bacterium
ATGCGCGGGCTGGCCGCCATCGTGATTGGTCCCCGAAAACGACACGTTCGTCAGCCGGTCAAAGGACAGCCTGCCGTCGGGCTTGGGATACTCGATCGGCCGGTGCCGGGCCGCAGGCTCGGTCGCCGCGGCATCAGTCTTGCCGTGCCGCATCGTGCCCAGAACCGACAGCCCAAAGAGGTTGTTCGTCCACATGTCGAAACCGCCGACGCCCAACGACGCGACCAGCCCATAGCGCGACCAGAGCGGCTTGACATTGCGCACCCGTTTCAGGTCCCGGCCCACCGGCCCCTCGTGGATTGCGCGGTCATAGTCGGCCAACACATCGCCCTGCCGCCCCGCCGCGATGGCCGCCTGCACCGCCTCGGCCGCGTGGATACCAGACAGCATCGCATTGTGGTTGCCCTTGATCCGCGGCACGTTCACCAGCCCCGCCGCGCACCCCAGAAGCGCCCCCCCCGGGAACGCCATCTGCGGGATCGACTGATAGCCCCCTTCCGTGATCGCCCGCGCGCCATAGGCTACGCGCTTACCCCCCTTCAGAAGCTCGGCCACCATCGGATGATGCTTGAACCGCTGGAATTCCATATAGGGGAACAGATAGGGATTGCGGTAATTCAGATGCACCACGAACCCGACATAGACCTGACTGTTGTCCAGGTGATAGATGAAGGACCCGCCGCCTGCATTCCCCTCCAGCGGCCAGCCCATCGTATGGGTCACGCTGCCCGGGCGGTGCTTGGCGGGGTCGATCTCCCAGATCTCCTTCATGCCCAGCCCATATTTCTGCGGCTCGCGCCCCTTCTGCAGGTCGTAGCGCGCGATCACCTGCTTGGACAGCGACCCCCGCACCCCCTCGGCCAGCAGGACATACTTGCCCAGAAGCTCCATCCCCGGCTCGTAGGCCGGCCCCGGCGTACCGTCGGGTTTCTTCCCGAATTCGCCCGCGACCACGCCCCCGACAGACCCGTCCTCGCGCCAGACAAGCTCTGAACAGGACATGCCGGGAAAGATTTCCACCCCCAGCGCCTCGGCCTGTTCGGCCAGCCAGCGGCAGACATTTCCCATCGACACGATGTAGTTGCCGTGATTGCTCATGAGCGGCGGCATCACCGCATTCGGGATGCGCAACTGCCCCGCCGCACCCAGCATGTAGAACCTGTCCTCGACCACCGGCACCGTGACCGGCGCACCCTTCGCCTTCCAGTCGGGGATCAGCCGGTCCAGCCCCACCGGGTCAAGCACCGCGCCAGACAGGATATGCGCGCCAACCTCGGACCCCTTCTCCAGCAGCACGACCGACAGGTCCGGGTCCAGCTGCTTGAGCCTGATCGCCGCCGACAGCCCCGCCGGCCCCGCGCCCACGATCACCACATCATATTCCATCGCTTCGCGCGTCACGTCGGACATCACCGCACTCCGCCCCCGGCTCAATCTTTGCCGCTCCGCAATAGAGGAACGGCGCCGAGCGGGCAATCGCGGCGCGACAGGTTTGATGCGGCAGCTTCCCGCAGCCAGAGCCTGCGCGACCTCCGCTTTCCCTTGACTTCCGGCCATGCAGGCGCGTTATGAACGACCGATCGGCTTGCCCGGCCGGCAGTCCACAACACAGGCCCGTACAGATGGAAAAGATCCCCCTCACCCGTGCCGGGTTCGACAAGCTCGATGCCGAACTCAAGCACCTCAAGACGGTGGAACGCCCGACCATCATCCAGGCTATCGCCGAGGCGCGCGCGCTCGGCGACCTGTCCGAGAATGCCGAATACCATTCCGCCAAGGAACGCCAGTCCTTCATCGAGGGCCGCATCAAGGAACTTGAGGGCGTTCTCTCCCTGGCTGACGTGATCGACCCGGCCCGACTCTCCGGCCCGATCAAGTTCGGCGCGACCGTCGCGCTGGCCGACGAAGAGACAGGCGAGGAACGCACCTACCAGATCGTCGGCGAATACGAGGCCGACATCGAAAAGGGGAGGCTGAACATCAAGTCCCCGCTCGCCCGCGCGCTGATCGGCAAGTCCGCGGGCGACTCGGCAGAAGTGCGCAGTCCCGGGGGCGAACGATCCTACGAGATCCTGAAAGTCACCTACACCTGAAGTCGCCGAGCCACAGGGCAACCGCAATGGTCGAAGGTCGCAGAAACAACCCAACCCTTTCCGGCCCCGAAACCGCGGCCCAGGGATGGACCAGTGTCGAAACATCAGCCGCGGCAGCGACGGCTGCATGGCTGATCTTCATCCTCGTTCTCGCACTCATTCCCTACTTTTTCGACTGGCAGGGTGATCCCCTGCGTCCGGTGATCATCATCGTATCCGTGATGATGCCCGTCGCACTCATCTGGATCGCAGCGCGCACTGTCCGCACTGCCCGCATGGCCGAAGACGAAATCCGCCGCCTGAGCTTTGCACTCGACTCCGTGCGCCAGAGCGTGCTTGCCGAACGGCAGACCCGAGCGATCGCTTCGTTGTCTGCCCCGCAAACTGCCCTGGTTCCCGTGCCAAAAGGCGGTGCTGCCGGCCACCTTTCACAACCTGCGTCAGGGTCAGCCCCCGCCCGGCGTCAGCCGGAACGTCAGGATGGAGTTGATGACCAACCCACCCTCATGCTCGAACCAGAGGTCGAGGATGACGGCCCCGCCCTGATGCCCTCTGACGTCGTACGTGCTCTCCATTTCCCCGATGACGAACGCGACAAGGCCGGTTTCGCCGCGTTGCGTCTTGCTCTGCGCGATCATCGGACCCGTCAGCTCATCCAGGCCAGCCAGGATGTGCTGACCCTGATGTCGCAGGATGGCATCTACATGGACGATCTTCCGCCCGGCGATTCGCATCCGGAACTCTGGCGCCGCTTCGCAAAGGGAGAACGCGGCGACGCCATCACCGCGCTCGGCAACTCCGACAGCGGTCACTACCACGCGGTCGTCCTCGCGCGCCTGCGCGAAGACCCCGTCTTCCGTGATGCAGTCCACCATTTCCTGCGTCTTTTCGACCGCCGGCTCACCAGCTTCGAAACTGTTGCCTCCGACGAAGACATCGTCCGTCTGGCCGAAACCCGCACCGCTCGCGCCTTTACCCTTCTGGGTCATGTCGCCGGCATCTTCGACTGACAGGCCACCCTTTCGGGATGTCCGGAGCCCGGGCATCGCTGACCGGTGCTCAGTTCCGATGATCCCAGGACGTTCCCTGATGTCCTTCTTGCGATGGATCAAGGACTGTCTTCCCCTGCTCCGTCCACACTGGAATGATCATCCCTTCCGGACAGGACGGAAACATGGAAAAGCCACCCGCCCCCCTCATTTGGTTTGACGATCTCAGGCGCGGTGACGTTGCCCTCGTCGGCGGCAAGAATGCCTCGCTCGGCGAAATGGTGCAGGCGCTCGGGGCAAAGGGGATCGCCGTCCCGCCTGGCTTTGCCACCACCGCCCATGCCTTCCGCCGCTACATCTCCGAAAACGCGCTCGGCGACCTGCTGGACGACAGGCTTGGCCGGCTTGCGGCCGGGCGGATCACCCTGCACGAGGCCGGCACCGCCATCCGCGCCGCCATCGCCGGCGGCGACTTCCCCGCCGATATCCGCGAGGCGATCCTCGTCGCCTACCGCAAGCTCGGCGACCACACGGGCCAGACCTCGCCCGCCGTCGCCGTCCGCTCCAGCGCCACGGCCGAGGATCTGCCGGACGCAAGCTTTGCCGGCCAGCAGGAAACCTTCCTCAACGTGGTGGGCGAAGCCGAGCTGCTCGAGGCCTGCCGCAAGTGCTATGCCTCTCTCTTCACCGACCGCGCGATCACCTACCGCAAGCTCAAGGGCTTCGACCACCGCCAGGTTGCGCTCTCCATCGGCGTGCAGCTCATGGTCCGCTCAGATATCGGCGGCTCGGGAGTGATGTTCTCGATCGACACCGAATCGGGCTTTGACAAGGTCGTGCTCATCAACGCCGCCTGGGGTCTGGGCGAAAACGTCGTCCAGGGCGCGGTCGATCCCGACGAATACCAGGTCTACAAGCCCTTCCTCGTCCGTCCCGGCCTTGTCCCCATTCTCGAAAAAGCGCTGGGCGCCAAGGACAAGAAGATGGTCTATGCCGCAGGCGGCGGCGGGTCGACCCGCAACGTCCCCACCTCGCGCGCCGAACGCGAAAGCTTCGTTCTGTCGGACAGCGAAATCCTCGACCTAGCCCGCATGGCGGTGACGATCGAGGTGCATTACGGCCAGCCGATGGACATGGAATGGGCCCGCGACGGCACTACTGGGCGCATCTACATCGTCCAGGCCCGGCCCGAAACGGTGCAAAGCCGCGCCGACATAGGCGCCATCCGCTCCTGGCGGCTCACCTCGAAGGGCCCGCTCCTCCTCACCGGCCTCTGCGTGGGCGAAGCGGTCGCCACCGGCGAGGTCTGCCTCATCGAATCCGCTGCCGACATCGGCCGCTTCGTGGACGGCGCGATCCTCGTCACCTCCACGACCGATCCCGACTGGGTCCCGGTGATGAAGCGCGCCCGCGCCATCATCACCGACCATGGCGGCCGCACCAGCCACGCCGCCATTGTCAGCCGCGAACTTGGCCTGCCCGCCATCGTCGGTACCGGCAACGCCACCCATGTCCTGCACGATGGGCAAGAGGTCACCGTCAGCTGCGCCGAAGGCGACCACGGCTTCGTCTATGCCGGCACCGGCACCTATGATGTGACCGAAACCCGCCTCGATACCGTCCCCAAGACCCGCACCGAGGTCATGCTCAACATCGCCAATCCCGCCGCCGCAGCCCGCTGGTGGCGGCTCCCGGTCGATGGCGTGGGACTGGCGCGGATGGAATTCGTCATCTCCAACACGATCCGCGTCCATCCGCTCGCGCTCACCCGCTACGACCAGATCGCCGACCCGGCCGTCCGCGCGCAGATCGACACCCTCACCCGCGGCCATGCCGACCGCAGCGCCTTCTTTGTCGAACGGCTCGCCATGGGCCTCTCGCGCATCGCCGCGACCTGGTATCCCCGCCCCACCGTCATCCGGATGAGCGACTTCAAGTCCAACGAATACGCCGACCTCTTCGGCGGCCGGCAGTTCGAACCGACCGAGGAAAACCCGATGATCGGCTACCGCGGCGCCTCGCGCTACTACTCCGCAGGCTACCACGACGGTTTCGCGCTCGAATGCCGCGCCATCCGGCGCCTGCGTGACCAGATGGGCTTCGACAACGTCATCATGATGATCCCCTTCTGCCGCACCCCGGCCGAAGCCGACCGCGTGCTCGAGGTGATGAAGGCAGAGGGCCTCGAACGCGGGCAGAACGGCCTTCAGGTCTATGTGATGTGCGAAATCCCCTCGAACGTCATCCTGGCCGACGAGTTTGCCAAGCGTTTCGACGGCTTTTCCATCGGCTCCAACGACCTCACACAGCTGACCCTCGGGGTCGACCGCGACTCGGGCGAACTCGCCGATCTCTTCAGCGAACGCGACCCCGCCGTGCTGTGGATGATCCGCACCGTCATCGCCCGCGCCCGTGCCGCCGGCCGCCACATCGGCCTCTGCGGCCAGGCGCCAAGCAACGACCCCACCTTCGCCCGCCTCCTGGTCGAAGCCGGGATCGACGCGATCTCGGTCACCCCCGACAGCTTCCTCGCGGTCAAATCCAACGTCGCCGCCGCCGAAGGGGCCGGCTGACAGCGATCACGCACCACGCATTCGCAACCCGCACCCAGACGGAGCCCGCCATGGCGAAAAAGCCCAGCCCACCCGGCCTCTTCACCGCCGATCCCGCCCATCTGGGCGACATGACGACCGCCATCCTGCGCGCCCAGGCCCGCATGATGGACAGCATCCTCAAGCAGAACATCGAGGTGCTCGATTTCCTGCGCACCCGCTTCGAAAAAGACCGCGCCATCTTCAACGACTTCGCCGCAAACGACGATCCGGCCAGGGCCATGGAACTCCTCCAGGCCTTCTGGAACCGCTCTCTCAGCGACTACGCCGACGAGGCCGGCAAACTTGGCGCGCTCACCGCTGCCGCCGCCGAACAGCTTGTCGAAGGTATCGCCGAGGAAGCGACCGCCTTGGCCGGCGGCGCCCCCCGCAAACAGGGCTGACCGTCAGGGCAGCGAGGCGAACAACGCGTCGATCCTGTCGCGCGCCAGTTCAATCCGGCAGGCCCCGATCGCCGACCCCGTGCCCGACCCACCGGCCCAGGTCGACCCGATATAACCGCACTGGGCATCGCGATAGGCCTCCCAGGCCGCTTGCGACGCTTCCAGCGCCGGGACCGATTCCGGCCGCCCCGTGTCGGCGTCCAGTTGCTCCGCCGCATTCCGGGCAAAGGACAGCACCTGCTCCAGCGCCGCCGTCACATTCGCGTCGATGGCCGTCAGACACTCGACGATCTCGATCTGCGACGCGACCGTGACGCTGCATTCCAGCGTGGGGTCTGCAAGCGCGGGGCCCGCGCATAGACAGAAGACGGGGAAGACAAGGGCACGCGCGGTCATGGCTGGTTCTCCGACTGACGGGATTGATCTTTCACCTCCAGCCTTCTGCGCGAAGCCGCCCCCGGTCAAGGGGGCGCCCCCGTTCACCAGCACTGCCGCCGCGCAGCCGGGGCCAAACCCGCCGGGGGGAAAGGTCAGAACCCGTTCGGATTGCCCACGACGATCGTGCCGGTGCCGTCGTCCTTGCCATCCTTGACCCAGGTCACCGTCTCGCCGTCGATCCGGACCGACCAGCAATCCGCGCCCTCGCCATAGTCAAAGCACATCTGATCGTTCGCAACGCTCCAGGCGCCGGTATAGCCCTCGCCGCGGATCGTCCCGTCCTTGTCATAGAACTCGGTGTAGGCGCCCGCATCGACCATGCTGCCCTGCACGGTATTGCCCGAAATCGCGGCACTGATCTGGTCGCCGCCGGCAAGCCCCTCGGCAAAGGCGGGCGAGGTCATCAGCGCAAGGCACAGACCCGGTATGAAACGGCGCATCTTTCTTCCTTTCCTCTTGAATCATCCTTGCGGAAGTGTCGCGAAGCGCTTTCCCGTCAAGTCTTCGCCGAACCGCCCTGTGCTCATGTGTGGCACACCGCGGACCGCCCCCAGGCTGGCTTCCTTGCATCGCTGCCCGGGCCTCGTCACGCAAGAGGGCTACCGCGGGTGCGCGCGATATGCCACCACTGCCGCGACCGGGGCGGGAATCCTGCTCAGGAAGACATGTGTGTGGTCCGAGTATCGGCGATGTCAGCCGCAGAAAATGCCAGGCCCGAAATGGTGCCTTCCAACAAAAAGACAAATGACGACAGGACATAGGGAACAAAGGTCCACATCATGAACAACTGGGTACTCCTCCTTATCGCGGGGGTGATCGCGCTTGTCGGCGGGATCATCGCCCTCCTCAACCCGCTCGCCGCCACGATCACGGCCGTGATGCTGGCGGGCTGGGTTCTGATCATCGCCGGCGTGATCCAAATCATCGGCGTCTTTTCGGCCACCGGCTGGGGCGCGCGTATCCTTACGCTCGTCCTTGGTGTGCTGACCGCCATCCTCGGTCTCTACATCCTCGCCAATCCGGTCATCTCGGGACTTGCCCTGACCTGGCTCGCCGGCATCTTCTTCCTCGCCACCGGCGTGACGAAGATCATCCTCTCCTTCGGCCTGCGCGGGACAGGCTATCTCTGGGTCGTGCTCCTCTCGGGCATCGTTTCGGTGGTGCTTGGCTTCATGGTGCTGTCGAACTTCCCCTACTCGGCCGCGACGATCCTCGGTATCCTGCTGGCCGTGGAACTGATCTCGACCGGCATCGCCAACATCGCGCTGGCGCTTCGACTGCGCGAAACTGGCCCCAAGAGCGCCTGATACGATCACCCCGACTCAGCCATGCGCGGCGCCCCGTTCCTCAACCTGGTTCTGGCCGTCGCGCTTGTGCTGATGCTCGGCTGGCTGCTCGTCGCGGGAAAGAGCCTGCTCCTTCCCGTGATCGCAGCCGCGATCTGCGTCTACATCCTGACCGCCGCTTCCGCCGCGATCGGAGAGGTCGGGGGCCTCCGCTGGCTCCCACCCCGGCTCAGGCTCGTCCTGCTGCTCGCGATCTTCACGCTCGTCGTCCTGACCCTCGGGCTTGTCGTTGGCTCCACCGTCGACGATTTCCTCGCCGCCGTCCCGCGCTATCAGGTCAATCTCGAAGTCATGTCGGCCCGCATCTCCGACCGGCTCGGCCTCGACCTCCCGGCCGACTGGGATGCCGCAACCAGGACCGTTCTCGACAGCATGGATCTCCAGGCCGTCTTCCTCGCGATGCTCGGCTGGATCGCGCGCTTCGGCCTCAGCGCCTTTCTCATCATGGTCTATGCCGGCTTCATCATGGCGGAATGGGGTACCTTCGGCGTCAAGGTGCAGAAGGCCTTCCCCGAAGGCACTCAGGCCCGCCAGTTCAGTGCCGTGGTCGGTGCCATCAATCGGCGGATCGGCCACTATCTCGCGCTCAAGACGCTGGTCAACGTGATCCTCGGCACGATCTGCTACATCATCCTGCGCGTTTTCGAGGTCGATTTCCCGCTCTTCTGGGCCGTCATCATCGGGCTCTCGAACTACATCCCCTATGTCGGGTCGATCATCGGGGTGGCCTTCCCGGTCATCCTCTCGGTTGCGCAGTTCGACAGCCTTGTCGACACTGTCTTCCTCGGCCTCTGGCTGTCGGCGGCGCAGATCGCGGTCGGCAATTTCCTCGACCCGATGCTGATGGGCCGCCATCTCAACCTCAGCCCCTTCGTCATCATCATCGCGCTCTCCTTCTGGGCCTCGGTCTGGGGCGTTCCGGGCGCGATCCTCGCGATCCCGCTCACCTCGATGATGATGATCGTCTTCTCCCAGTTCGCAGAGACGCGCTTTATCGCCGTCATGCTGTCGGAGACCGGTGACCCCGATGGCCCGGCCGACACCGCGGAACGGCCCACCCCCCGCGCATGACCGCCCGCCTCGCCCGTGGCCAGCGCTTCGGTCAACAGGCACAAAAGGAAGCGCCATTCCCGGCCACAAACCGGAATGCCACACCGATCCGCACTCTCAGAGGGATGGTGCCGCAGAAGGGACTTTAACCCCCGACCCCATCATTACGAATGGTGTGGCGACACGCAGAAAAACAACGTTTTATCATGCG